>CAYWTU010000736.1:0-2712 GCA_964461275.1 uncultured Pirellulales bacterium
GAGGTGCACGAGCCACGGTTGGCCGGCGCGATGCGGATGGTCAAGCGCACCGAGGGCGTCGTGCGCAAGGTGTATGTCGGCGGTCGGTTGGCCTGCGAAAACGGCCAGCCTGTGAGCGACCTTGGGCGCGAGAAATTCGGCCGCCTGCTGCGGTCGACGAATTAGCCTCTGTCCCCGCGACGCGTCAGGCAATCACGTCGCGCACCACGTGCCCAAATACGTCGGTCAGGCGCTGGTCTCGGCCTTGATAGAAATAGGTCAACCGCTCGTGGTCCAGCCCCATCAGGTGTAAGACCGTGGCGTGCAAATCGTGCAAGTGACAGCGATTCTCCACCGCCGCGAAGCCGAATTCGTCGGTGGCCCCATAGCTGGTCCCTCCTTTGACTCCCGCGCCGGCGAGCCACATCGTAAAGCCGTAGGGGTTATGGTTGCGGCCCGGCGCCCCTTCGCCCTCGGCGACGGGCAGGCGGCCGAACTCGCCCCCCCAGAGAATCAGCGTGCTGTCTAATAGTCCGCGTCGAGACAAGTCGGTGAGCAGCGCGGCGATAGGTCGGTCGACCTCGGCGCCGTGCCGGCTGTGATTCTTTTCCACGCTTTCATGCGCGTCCCAGGTCTCCTCGAGGTGGCCGCCGCCCGAGTAGAGTTGCACGAATCGCACGCCCCGTTCGACCAGCCGGCGGGCGATCAAACAATTGCGGCCGAACTCGTCGGTTGGGGCCTGGCCTACGCCGTACAAGTCGAGCGTCTCCTGCGTTTCCTGGCCCAAGTCAACCGCCTCCGGCGCCTCGGCCTGCATGCGGTAGGCGAGCTCATAGCTTTGAATGCGGGCCGCCAATTCCGCGCCGCCCGGTCGGGCATCGAGGTGTTCCTGGTTGAGCCTGGCCAACAGGTCCAACTGTTCGCGCTGTGCTTGGGGAGGAATGTGTGCCGGACCTTTGAGATCCAACAACGGATTGCCCACCGGCCGAAACAGCGTTCCCTGGTAGCTGGCCGGCATGTAGCCGCTGGACCAATTCGGTTGTCCGCTGATGGGGCCGCCGCGCTTATCCAGGATCACCACGTACCCCGGCAGGTTCTGATTCTCCGAGCCCAATCCGTACAGGGCCCAGCTTCCTAAGGCGGGCTTGCCGATGAACGCACTGCCGGTGTTCATGGCCACCAGCGCCGACCCGTGGGCGTGACTGTCGGTATGACAAGAGCGAACGAGCGCCAGCTTGTCGGCGTGCTCGCGCACCAGCGGAAAATAATCGGAGATCATCAGGCCGCTTTCGCCGCCGGGCCGAAACGGCCGCCAGGCCGGCGTCAGATAGCCCATCTTGCGGCCGCCGGAATTGGTGAACGTCACGTCGGGCGGCAATGGCTGACCGGCATATTTCTCCAAAGACGGTTTGTAATCGAACGTGTCGATGTGGCTGGGTCCGCCGTTCATCATCAGAAAGATGCAGCTTTTGGCCGGCGTGGCGAAGTGCGGCGGTTTGGGAGCTAGGGGGTCCGAGGAACTGGCCTGGGCGTGCCGGGCAAAAAAGCCGCCTGCCCCCAACAAGCTGGCCAGTGCCCAGCCCGCCATTCCGCCCCCCATTTCCCACACAAACTCTCGCCGCGTCAGGCCACAGGGATATCGCCCGCCGGCGCTCGTGTTCGATGGGGACATGGCTGCATTCCAACTAGGGAGATGGGTCGCGTCGCTCAATCGACGTAGATGAATTCGTTGGTGTTGAGCAGCACGTGGCACAGCGACTGCAGGGCAAGCATGTCGGCGTCCGGCGCCACATCAGTGGCCAAGCGGCGCCGCTGACGTTCTAGATGCGTGGCCGCCGCCACCAGCTCCCGGTTGCTCGGCGTGCGTCCCAACGTCAATCGCCAAGCCAGCCCGATCTGGTCGGCCGGTTCCGGTCCCGCCTCGCGCCCGACGCGCTGGGCCAGCCGCTGGCTCCGCTCGTGCACAAACGCGTTGTTGAGCAGCGCCAGCGCCTGCGGGGCCACGGTCGAGACGGTCCGTTGGCTGCACGGCTGGGTGGTGTCGGCCAGGTCGAAGGTGGTCAACAGCGGCAACAGCAAAGACCGCTTGGCGAACATATACACGCTGCGGCGGCGCTGTTCGTCGGGGGGCGACTGTTTCCAGGCCTTGTCCTTCATCGACAGGCCCTCCAGCGCCTCGGCGTCCACCGTGGGATAGAACCCCGGCCCGCCCATCGACAGGTTCAAGTCGCCGCTGACCAAGAGCATCGAGTCGCGCAGGCTCTCTGCCTCGAGCCGCCGCCTTGGCGCCTTCCAACACCATTCGTTCTCCGGGTCCGATTTGGAAAATTCCGTCTCGCGGGGATGAACCGAATCTTGCTGATAAACACTCGACAGCATGAGCAGGCGGTGCATCCGCTTGATCCGCCAGTCGCCGTCGATCAGCTCCGCCGCCAGCCAGTCGAGCAGCTCGGGGTGTGTCGGTTCGGCCCCTGTGTTGCCAAAATTGTCGCTGGTGTGCACCAGGCCGACGCCAAAGTGCTGTTGCCACAATCGATTGACCATCACCCGGGCGGTAAGCGGATGGCGTCCGTCGGCGATCCAGCGGGCCAATTGCAGCCGACGACCGCTTGTCGTCGCCTCGACCGCGGGCGGTTCGACCGGCGGACTCCACTGCGGAATCATCGACAGGTAGCCCACCGGAACCACATCCTGTTCGGCCCGCGGGTCGCCACCTTTGAGCAAGCGGACCGG
>CAYWTU010000737.1:0-2709 GCA_964461275.1 uncultured Pirellulales bacterium
GCGAGAGTTTCACGTCCGCCGGGTGCGGGCGTATTTGGACCTGGCCTACGAATATCGCGCCCACAACGTGTTGTTGGTGCTGGGCGAGTACATCTGGAATCAGGAGGTGATTCCTCCCCAGGAACAATGGGACACCGGCGTGCGCAATGTGCGGTTGTTGGGCGAATATGCCGCGGGTTTGGACCTTGAGATCGCCCTGGAGCTGGAGCCGTTTCCGCTGTCGTTAGTCAACAGCGTGGAGACGATGGTGCGATTTTTGGACGACGTGCATCATCCCGCGGTCAAAGCCAACATCGACGTGTCGCACCTGGCCTTGGCGCGCGTCGAACCGCGCGAGCTGCGCCGGCTGAAGGGCCGCGCAGCGCACGTTCACATCTCGGATTGCGACGGCCAGCGGCACGGCGACTTGCCGCCGGGACGCGGCGTGGTGCCGTTCGAACCTTACCTGCGCGAGATTCGCGACCTGGAGATCGACGGCGCGGTTTCGATCGAGCTCGAATACTCGCCCGAGCCCGAGCGAATTGTCCAGTGGGTCGAAGAGGCGTATCGCGAGACCGACAAACTGATGCGGGCGTGCGGTTTACGCTAATAGGCCGCCAAACAACCCGTCATTGGTTGGCTAACGCCCGCAGATTAGTGCGAATCAACCCGGTTGTTTGTTGGGCTCTAAGACGTTCCGTCCGCCGCGACGCGTCCAAATGTAGACCCACCACAGCACGCCGCCCGCCAAAGCCAGCAGGCTCACGTTCTGCGAGATGGTCAGGCCCGTCCCCAACAGCGACGCCTCGTCGGTGCGAATGATTTCGAGCAGGAACCGAGTAACGGCGTAGATCGCCAAAAACGCGGCGAAGATTTCCCCATCGCGGCGGCGGTACGGTGTCAGCGCAAGCAGAAACGCCGCCAGCAAGATCCCGTCGGCGGCGCTATAAAGCTGTGTCGGATGGACCGGCTTGGAACGCGGCAAGGAGTTGGGCAGCGCCAGTCGACAGGGCTGCGACTGTCCGAGAACAGAGACCGCCAGTTCGCCTTTGACCTGGCGAACCGCCAGCAGCCGACCCCAGGCTTCGCGCCCCGACGCGATCGGGCGGCCGTCGATCGCCACAATTTGCTGCAAAGGCGTTAGGCCCGCCCGGTGCGCCGGCGAATCGACATCTATAGCGGCAATCATTGCCGGTCCGTCGTCGATTCGCGCCAATCGAATTCCCAGCAGCGACACATCTCCACGGCGGGCCTGATGTTCATAGGGCGGGCTGCCGAAGGGAAACTGAACGGCCCACGGCAGATCGGTCGGCCCACCGAAACAACAGCCGTTCAAAAAGCAACCGATGCGTCCGATTCCCATCGCCAAGGCCGCCGACGGGGCAATCAGGTCCAACAGCGGCGCCAGCGGCACGCCGTACCTCCACACGAACGCCAGCGTGCCCAACAGCGCTCCGATGACCGAACCGTACACCACCAGCCCCCCTTCGGTCAGCTTCAGGCAATTCAGCGCGGTTTCCAAAAACGTCTGGCCCCGAAACTCATCGAAATACTCCGCCACGTACAGCGCGCGAGCGCCGACGATGCCCGGCAGGAACATCCACGTGGCGAGTGAAAAAATCATATCCGCGGAGAAGCCGATTTGTTTGGCTCGCGCCGCGCCGAGCGCCACAGCGGCGATGACCGCGGTGACCACTAGCGCGCCGTAGCCGCGAATGGGCAGCCCCGTTTCGTCGCACATCCGGGGAAATAAGAAGACGATGGCCGCCGCGAATGCCGCCATCAGCGGCAGGTTGCCCCAAACTTCCCGCCAGCCCGCCTGCCTGGCGACCCACGCGCCGTGCGCCGCGCAGATCGTCAGCCACAGCCAGAAGAACAGGCCGAAGCCAAATGTCGGCCAGCCGGCGATCTGGCTGGGAATGTGGAATAGGGTTTGCAGCATGGCGGAGACGTTGGTCGAGAAGCTCCGACCGAACCGTGCCGGTCTCTGTCGGCAAGATACCGCAAGTCGAACGTTCGACGATAGGGTGAAGCGACAGCGCCGTCGGCGTTAGCAGGCTGCCTCTGGTTCAAGCTGCACGCCGCGCGGTCGGACTTCGCGGGCCAATTCGTTCATGGCCTCACGGACTTCAGGCGAACTCTCAGGGCTGCGGTAGGGCCAGAACGGAATCTTCCTATTTCGACGTCGTAACCCGCAACACCACGGCGCCCGCCTTCCGGTTCCGTTTGCGCTTTGACGTTTGCACTCTGACGACAACCCTGCCGCCGGCGGCCGTCAGCGCCCGCACGAGTTGATCCAACGAGACATCCGAGGCTGCCCGTTCGATCTTGGCCACGCGAGGTTGGCTGGTCTTCAGCCTGGCCCCCAGTTCCTTTTGCGAAAGATCGAGGGACTCGCGTTGCCGGCGAATTGCCATTGCAATACTCACCCTCGCGTCGAGGAGTTGGCGTTCCTCATCGCTCATGTTGAGGAAGTCCGTGGCATCGCCGACCTTCCAGCCGGCGGCTTCGATCGCTTTTCGCTTGGCGGCATCCATCTCTTTGGGCATCTGATTCCCACTAGTTCTTCTTGGCTGCCTGGACGGCCTCGTCCTAATCCTTTAATCGTCGCTTACACCGGTCGATGATCGCCTTGGGAATCTCGCGTGTTTTCTTGGCGTAGACTTCCAAGACCAACACTGCATCAGAATCGATTCGATACATGATTCGCCGCTGGTGTCCTGCGTCACG
>CAYWTU010000738.1:0-2699 GCA_964461275.1 uncultured Pirellulales bacterium
GCGGCAGGGCATCGTGGTCATGAACACGCCCGCCGGCAACACGCTCAGCACGGCCGAACACACGTTGGCGATGATGCTCGCCCTGGCCCGCAACGTGGCCGCCGCCCATCAGAGCCTCCGCGAGCACCGTTGGGACCGCAAGAGCTTTACCGGTACGCAACTGGCCGACAAGACGCTGGGAGTGATTGGGTTGGGCCGCATTGGTCAGGCGGTGGCGGCTCGCGCTAAAGCCTTTCAGATGCGGGTCTTGGGGTACGACCCATTCATGTCGGCCGACAAAGTTGCCGCATTGGGGATCGAGCCGGCGGCAAACGTCGAAGCGCTCTTGCCGCAGGTCGATTTCCTCACCGTCCATACGCCGCTGACGGACGAGACGCGAAACATGATCGACAAGCCGCAGTTGCAGAAGCTCCGCACCGGCGTGCGGCTGGTCAACTGCGCCCGCGGCGGCATCTACAACGAACAAGCGCTGGTCGAAGGTTTGCAAAGCGGCAAGATCGGTGGAGTCGCGCTCGACGTGTTCGTGGAAGAACCCTGCACCGAGAGTCCCCTGTTCGGCCTGCCCAATGTTGTGTGCACGCCGCACTTGGGCGCCAGCACCGAAGAGGCGCAGGCCCAGGTGGCCATCGAAGGCGTCGGGCTCATCACCGACTTTCTAACCAACGGCGCCATTCGACACGCCGTGAATATGACCCCCATCGACAAGCAAACGCTGGACGGTCTGCGGTCCTATTTGGACGTAGCCTATCGGCTCGGTCGGCTGCACGCGCAGATGGACCGCTCGCCTCCCCGGTCGTGCCGATTAACGTACCGCGGCGAAGTGGCCGAGAAGCAAACGCGGCTGCTCACGGCCGCGTTTGCGGCAGGATTGCTCGAAGGCGCGCTGGCCGAGCCGATCAACATTGTCAACGCCGAAGTGTTGCTCCGCGAACGTGGGATCGATCTGGTGGAGCAATCGCGAGCCGAGAAGGGCGATTTCAGTTCGCTGATCACGGCCGAAGTGGTCACCAAGGAGAAGACGTATACCGCCGCCGGCACGGTCTTCGGACACACCTTGCCCCGGCTGGTGCGGCTGGGCGACTATCGCCTGGAGACCTATCTGGATGGCACGCTGTTGATTTTCACCCATCGCGACGTGCCGGGCATTATCGGCAGCGTGGGGACAATCTTCGGCCAGCACCAGGTGAACATTGCCCAAATGGCGGTGGGGCGGGCAGCGCCGGGAGGCGAGGCCATTGGCGTCCTGAATCTCGACGCGGAACCCCCCAAGGCGGCGCTCGACGCGGTGCTGGCGCATCAGGATATTCTCAGCGTGTCGGTCATTCGCCTGCCCGCGACTGGAGAGCTGCCGGCATGGATGGTAGGATAAGTTCCGCTCGCGGGGTTGCGCTCCGCTGACAACATCGCCGCAATCGTTGCGGACCAAACAAACATCATCGCTTTCTGAGGTGCTTGCCCATGTCGCGCTGTATCTGTTGGACTCTTTTGGCGGGCGTGTGCATGACGTTGGCGGCCTGCTCCAAGAGCGAGCCCTTGGGCGGAGTTACGCCGGTCGCCGATCAAGCTGCCGCCGACGCACCTGCGCCGTCGCTCGAACAGGCTCAGGCCAAGATAGCTGCGGTCCAAGCGGAGAAGACCCGTCAGGCCGAAGAGCAAGCCGCCAAGGAAGCCGAAGAGATCGCGGCTCGCGAGGCGGCCGCCGCACCCGGCCCGCGCCCCAGCGTACTCTTAAACGTCATGGCCCAACCACTCCAAGCCCTCATGCAAAACAGCGTGCAGTCGCTGATGTCGGGCGGCGGTCCGTTGCAAGATATGCTCCCTAGCCGCAATGCCAACAAGCAGGAGGAGAAACCGGCCCAACAGGCTCAGCCCGCTCAAGACGCTCAGCCCGCCCAAGAACCGCCCGCGGAAGAGGCCAAGCCGGCGGAAGCAGACAAGCCCGCCGAATAGTTCTGCCCATGCACCCCAAGGGATCGGGTATGCAGCTCTCAGGCAAGACCGCCTTGGTCACCGGCGGCGGCAGCGGCATCGGCCAGGGCGTCGCGTTCGCCTTGGCGTTGGCTGGTTGTCGCGTGGCCATCGCCGGTCGAGACGAAGCCAAGCTAAAAGCCTCGGCCGCCGCGGCGACCGACGCCCCGCACCCGATTCTCTATCGCGCCGCCGACGTGTCGGACCGCGCGCAAGCCGAAGCCCTGATCGCCTGGGCCGAAAACACGCTGGGCCAGATCGACATCCTGGTCAACAACGCGGGCGTCAACGTCCTCAAGCGTTCGCTGGCCGAGTTGGATCCCGACGATTGGCAGCGCATGATCCAAACCAACGCCACCGGGGTCTTTTACTGTCTTCGGGCCGCGCTCCCCGCCATGCGCGCACGTCGGGACGGACTGATCGTCAATATCGCCTCGATTTCAAGTAAAAGAGCCGGGTTGCTCGGAGGCGTCGGGTACAACGCCTCGAAGTTCGCGCTGGCCGCGCTGGGGATCACCGCCGGACTCGAGGAAGGCAAGAACGGAATTCGCGTGACCACGATTTGTCCCGGCGAAGTGAACACACCCATTTTGGACCGCCGCCCCAAGCCGCTTTCCGCAGAGCATCGGGCCAGCATCTTGCAGCCGGAAGATGTGGCCGCCGCCGTGCTCATGGTGGCGATGTTGCCGCCGCGGGCGCATGTGGTCGAAATGGTGATTAAGCCGACCTGG
>CAYWTU010000739.1:0-2697 GCA_964461275.1 uncultured Pirellulales bacterium
GACCTGAATCCGGGCGTTGACTTCAATGAAGTAAAAGTTGCCTTGGCGATCGACGATGAATTCCACGGTCCCGGCGTTGGAGTATTTGGCGGCCTTGATGATCCGCACGGCCGCGTCACAAATGTTCTGCCGCACATCGGGCGCCAGATTGGCGGCGGGGCTTTCTTCGATCAGCTTCTGATGCCGCCGCTGCATCGTGCAATCGCGCTCCCAGAGATGGACCACGTTGCCGTGCGTGTCGGCCAAGATTTGCACTTCGATGTGCCGTGGGTGCTCGATGTACTTCTCCAGGTAGATGCTGGAATCGCCAAAGGCCGCCTGGGCTTCGGTCTGGGCCTGCTGGACGGCGCTCTTAAGGGCCAAGTCGTTGGCCGCCACGCGCATCCCTTTGCCCCCGCCGCCGGCCGCCGCTTTGATCAGCACCGGAAAGCCAATCTCCCGGGCCACCTCGACTGCTTCTTCTTCGGTTTGGATCAGACCCTGACTGCCGGGCACGACCGTCACATTGGCCTGCCGGGCCAGCTTACGAGCGGCGTTCTTGTCGCCCAATTGAGTCATCGCCTCGGCGGGCGGGCCAATGAACTCAATCTTGCAACTGCGGCAGACCTCGGCAAAGTGAGCGTTTTCGGCCAGGAACCCGTAGCCCGGGTGAATCGCCTGGACGTTGCCGATTTCGGCCACGCTGATCACGCGGTCAATTTTCAGATAGCTCTCCGAGCTCTTGGCCGGACCGATGCAGTACGCTTCGTCCGCTAGCTCCAGATAGCGGGCGCCGCGGTCGGCCTCGCTGAACAGCGCCACGGTCTCAATGCCCAGCTCGCGGCACGCGCGAATAATTCGCAGGGCGATTTCGCCGCGATTGGCGATCAAGATGCGTTTGAACATGGCAGGCGAGCGGCAAACCGGCGCTGAAACCATTGCCGCGGCAAGAGTTACCGACGCGTGTCCACCTTGAACAGCGGCTGGCCGAATTCGACCGGCTCACCATTCTCGACCAGCACCGCCACGATTTTTCCCGAGACCTCGGCCGGGATCTCATTGAAGACCTTCATGGCCTCGACAATGCAGACCACGCTATCGGGCCCCACGTGATCTCCTACCCGGACAAAAGCCGGCGACTCGGGGCTGCTGGCCGTGTAGAACGTGCCCACCATGGGGCTCTTGATCAGGTGCAGATGGGCGTCGTCGGCCGCGGGGGCCGAGGTCTGGGGAGGCGCCGCCGCAACGGGGGCGCTCGCGGCAAACGCCGCGGCCGGACGCGTCTCGACCGCCGCAACGTAAGGGTCGCGGCGACGGAGGCGAATGCGGGTTTCCCCTTGCGAAAGGTCGATTTCGCTTAAGTCGTGCTCGTTCATCAACCGAGCCAACTCGCGAAGCCTGTGAGTATCGAGCGGCTCGCCGGAGCCGGTTGGCGAATCGGTCATGCGGTCTCTCCGTGCCTCGGGTTTGGGCGTCTGGGACTTGGACGCGGCGCTGCGGCTAGGCGGCGCGGCGTGTGACTGGGGACGCTTCTGCCGTGCCACGTGCGGTCTAACCTGTGTTGAAGGGTTGCGATGAATTCTTTAAGGAGCGCGATCGGGGCCACCGACGACACGCAACGAACGTCAAAGAGGCCGCCAAACAACCTGACATCCGCCCTCTAGCTCCCGTTGTTTTCCGCGAATCGAACGGGTTGTATGTTGGACTCTAAAACCGGCAAACATCCTCCCATTGCTTGGGCACGCTCGACAGCACTTCACAACCGTCGGCGGTGACCAAAACGTCGTCCTCGATGCGAACGCCGCCCCAACCGGGTAAATACACTCCGGGTTCAACCGTCACGACCATGCCGGCCTTGAGGGGACGCTGTTGATTGGCCGATAGACGCGGCGCTTCGTGAATATCGAGCCCAATGCCGTGCCCCAGGCCATGGCCAAAGTGCCGTCCGAATCCGGCCCCGGCAATGATCTGGCGGGCCACTTGATCGACCTCGCTGCACATGGCGCCGGGACGAATGGCGGCAATGGCCCGCTCCTGGGCTTCGAGCACAACTCTATACACCCGTTGGAGTTTCGGCGGGATTCTACTGGTCACTACAACCCTCGTCAAGTCACTCTTATACAGCGCGCCGGCGGCGCCCCAATCGACCAACACGAACGGTGCGGCATCGATCCGCTGGCCGGTGGCTCGTGCGTGCGGCAGCGCCGCGCGGGCCCCCACCGCCACGATGGGCGGGAAGCTGGTCCCCTTGCCGCCCAGCAGGCGAATGTTGTGTTCCAGTTCGTCGGCAACTTGTTTTTCGGTTTGGTCGCCGCGGAGGCTTGCCCTCAGAATCTCGAAAGCCCGCTGTGCCAGGTCGATGGCCCCGCGGATGGCGTCGATTTCGTCGCGGTCTTTGATTTCGCGCAGTTGCTCGACCAAACCGTTGGTCGAAATCAGCGTGACTTTTGCCAATTGCCGAGTCAATTCCGCCCACGCCGCCACGCTCAGTGACGCCGCTTCGATGCCCAGTCGCTTGGATCGCAAAGAAAGGGCGGCTGTCGCGGATCGCTCCAGGATGCTGGTCCCCGGCCTGCGGATCGACAACTCGAGCCCCGGGCATTCCTCTTCGAGTTGCGTCGAAAAGCGCGGGTCGCTGAGCAGGACGGCTGTCTTCCTGCCCAACAATAGGTACGAATCGTCGCCCGTAAACCCCGTCAAATAGGTGACATTGGTGGA
>CAYWTU010000740.1:0-2695 GCA_964461275.1 uncultured Pirellulales bacterium
TAGTTGCGAAACTACTCCCAGATCTGTGAGTGGTGGGGGAAATGCGGATAGTGGTCCGGCATGGGATAGTCGGCCAGTTGCGAGCGCTTCTTTGACGAATCGATATGCAACATGCGGTAGGCGCTCGACATCCCGTTGGGGTTGCCGAAGTACCAGTTGCCGCCGACGTCGTCCGATCGGTCGAAGCAATCGAAGGGCAGGCCGCGGTCCAGCAGCGCCTTGGCGATGGTGAGCCCCGAGGGGCCGGCGCCGATGATGCAAGACTTGGGATACGCTTTGGCGGGCATGGAGCTAACAGTGGGGGGCGCAGGGAAATGCAGGGATGTTTTGCGTCCTAGGTAGGGTATCCGCAATCGCCCCCGGTCACCACTGCCGCCGATTCTGAAAGCCCTTCCGGCGGCTCAAAGGCGACCATCCGGCCGGCTTCCGGCAGTTTCTTGGTTGCCGTGATGCCGTGTGAATCTGTACCGCCTGTATCGCCAATGCCTTCCGTGTGCTTGGCCCGGATTGTGTCCGTTGCAGCGGAAGTTGCTCGGATTCTCAGCGTAAGGACTGAATGCATCCGAACCAAGGAGGGGGCGGCGCGCCCTGTCCCGAATAACTCGCACGGGACGGACGAGTCACGCCGGCCGCAAGACCGGTTGATTTCGCGCCCGAAGCACAACCCCACTCGGCGCGTAGCGCCGCGTTTGGGCCCTGGCTCGCGCGAAGTCTAGACAATTTGCACAGGAGACAGGCGGATGAGGATCGACTTATGGCGCAAGAGGGCGGCGATCGTGTCGCTAGCCTTGGCGGTGAGCGCCGGTTCGGCTCGGGCCGAACTCGTTAAGCTCACCAACTATTTCTCCGAGGCGGCGGACGCCTCTCTGGCCGACTCCAGCGGCAATGGCTGCTGCGAGACTGCGTGCGACCCTGCGTGCGATGCCGCCAGCGCGTGCGGCAACGGGTCTTGCGGCGACGGCTGCTGCGATACGTGCTGCGATACGTGCTGCGACTGCGGCGCCTGCACGCTGCCAGCCATCTGCGATGGCTGCCCGCTGTTGAACGTCATCGGCTTTGCCGGCTTTGACGCGTTTCGTGGCATTCCGGACGGAACCCGGCGGGACAACTTTGGCATCGTCAGCGGCGTCAACGGCGGCATGCCCTTGCCCGGCCTTAGCCGGTACGGCATTGGCGGACAGTTGGGGCTAAGCTACGGCGCCTACGACCTCCAAGGTCGCAACTTTGCCGACCAGCGCAGCAGCGCTCAGGAGCAGGTGTTCATCACGGGCGGCTTCTTCCGTAAGGCCGACGCCGGCGTGCCGCTGAACATGGGCGTGGTCTACGACGCCATGATCAACGACAACTTCGGTTCGTTTTCTTCCGAGCCCTACTTGGGACAGTGGCGCGGCATGATCGGCTGGTGCGTCAGCGCCCGCGACGAGATCGGCTGGTGGGGCGCGTTCCACGATCGCCGCGATACGCAGAACATTCCCGGCGGTCCGGGCACGTTCCGCACGGTCGGCCAGAACAACATGTTCTGGCATCACAACTTCCTCAGCGGCGCCGACAGTTGGCTCTGGATCGGCATTCCCGAACGGGCCCGGCTCAAGCTGGAGACCGACCCCGCCGTACCCGAGGGCAGTTTGTACGAATGGAACCTGGGCGGCTTGGTCAACGTGCCCTTGAGCGCGCGCACAGCGATTTATGGCAACTTTGCCTACTTCTGCCCGAGCGCCCCCGCGGGCGACATCGGCACGGTGGAAGAGGCCTGGCAGTTGGGCGTTGGCCTGACGTTTACGCCGTGGGCGTCGTCGCGCAACAGCACGGTGGCTGGCCGCGCCTGGTCGCCACTGATGCCGGTGGCCAACAACGGCACGATGGCGGTCGACACCAACCGTTGGCAGTAGTCACTCGGCATCGTTAAGTGTCCGTCTCCCATGCGGCGGGCGCGGCGCATTTGCAGCCGCGCCCGCCGGCGTGTTTTCTAGCCGTTTGCTAGAATCCACGGGCGGAGAAGCCATGATCGAAGAGGTATATCAGCAGGCGCTTGCCCGGGTGAAGGCGAATTTGGACGCCGCCGGCGCCGCGTATCACGACGACGATGGCCAATTGCTCGTCGGCGGCCATCGGGTGGACCTGACCATTGGTTTCGACGGCTTCCTGCGACAAGGGCAACAGGTGTTGGCCCCACTCGATCTGCGAATTCAAGTGGACAATGGCGATGAAGACCGGTTTCGCATCGGCACGCTAGGAATCGGCGATACTCCCGCCGTCGCTGTCGCGGCCGCCTTGGACGAATGGCTGACGCTCGTTGCGGCACCGCTTGTGAAGGCGCTGACCGCGCAGCCCCCTGGGCTGCGCGTGGAGAACGACGAGGTTGTCTGGGGCCTGTATCCGGGGAGCACTTCGGTCCGTGGCACGCCGCCGAAGGGCCTGCAAGGTGCGGGTGGTTTGTTGGCTCGGTTGGTCGAGACGATGGTCGCGGCGGTTCGTGGCTGGCCGACCCCGCGCAACGAGGAGCTCCGCAGCCTGGCGGGTGTGGTTTCTCAAGGAGACGAGGGGTTCGACCTGCAGGCCGCCGTTGACGGCGCCATTGACCACGATCTGGCTGGCAAGCTGGCGTCGCTGGACTGGCCCAACACGCTTGAACCGTACGTGCTCAAGCAGGTGATCGTCGTCCGGGGCCGACCGCGTTAGCCGCCTGGCGGTGGAG
>CAYWTU010000741.1:0-2693 GCA_964461275.1 uncultured Pirellulales bacterium
TCAACCACTACGACTTGCAGGCGGTCAGCAAATACGCCCGTGAGGCGGCCGAGTTTGTCAATCTGTATTCCAAGAGCCGGGGAATCAACCGCTTTCCCGGGCTGATTGAAACCTTGGAGTGGCTCCGCAGGCGACCGGAGGTGCGAGCTCGAGGAGCGCAGATTCGCATCCCGCTGGGCCTGGTCGAGTGGCTGAAGCGCGAGACCAAACTGGCCAACCCGGCGCTTCAGGCCGCCGTTGAAGCGTCGGGCGACGCCGATTTGAAACGGGCCTTGGCCTGGTCGCAGGCGGTGAACGATTCGGTCGGCGCGGTGGTCCGCGGCGTGCCGCCGTTTCCGTTCGTGCGCGAGTGCTTGCAAAAGCTCACCGGGCGGGCCGATCAAGTCGTCTGCTCGGCCACGCCCCAAGAGGCCCTGCGCCGCGAGTGGCAGGAGCACGACGTGGACCGGTTCGTGGCCGCCATTTGGGGTCAGGAGTCGGGCACAAAAAAAGAGATTTTGGCGCTCGCCGCAAGGTACCCAGCCGAGCACACGCTGATGGTCGGCGACGCCCCCGGCGACTTTAAGGCCGCCCAGGCCAATCGGGCTTTGTTCTTCCCGATTTTGCCCGGCCGCGAAGATCAAAGCTGGAAACGGCTGTACGATGAGGGAATTGCCAAGCTTTTGGCCGGCGAGTTTGCCGGCGACTATCAACGGCAGTTGCTCGACGAGTTCGACCGCAGCCTGCCCGACCGACCGCCGTGGCCCGTGGTGGATTGAACGCGGCCACGCGCCGTCACGAGGAGCCCCGTCATGAACGAAGCGCCCCACGCCGCGTCTGCGGTTTCTGCCGGCCCGCCGGCGCCTGTGAACGGCAATAGCGGATTGGGAATACGGTTGGCCAAGGCCATGGGGCTGGTGCTGGTGGCCGTCGCAGGCTACCTGGCGCTGGCCCCCTCGCCGATCGACCCCGTGATCTACGATCCACCAACTCCGCCGGCCATGACAGGCGATTTTCAGCCCAACGAGAAGCTGCAACAAGCGGAAATTCTCGCCGCCGGAAAGATCGACGGTCCCGAAGATGTCGACGTGGACGCGCAAGGGCGCGTTTATGGCGGCACAAAGGACGGCCGGATCGTCCGCCTCCTGCCCGACGGAACGGTCGAAGACTTTGCCACGACGGGCGGTCGACCGTTGGGGCTGGACTTTGACCCGCAGGGCAACCTCGTCGTGGCCGACGCCCTCAAAGGCCTGTTGCAGATCGATCCCCAGGGGCGGATCACCACGCTGGTTGCCGCCAAGGGGGAAGTCCCGCTGGGTTTCACAGACGATGTGGACGTCGCGCGCGACGGCCGAATCTACTTTTCCGACGCCAGCAGCAAGTTTGGCGAAGGCGAGTACATGTACGACCTGCTCGAGGGCCGTCCCCACGGACGCCTACTGCGCTACGATCCCCAGACCAAGGAAACCGAGGTGCTGTTGGAAGGCTTGTACTTTGCCAACGGCGTGGCCTTGTCGCAGCGCGAGGACTTCGTGCTGGTCAACGAAACGTATCGGTTTCGGATCACCCGGCTGTGGCTCACCGGCGCCAGGGCCGGTGCGTCAGAGGTGTTCGTCGACAACCTGCCGGGCTATCCGGACGGCGTGTCGGCCAACGGCCAAGGGACGTTTTGGGTGGGGCTGTTTACGATTCGCAATCCCATGGCCGAATCGCTGGCCCCCCGTCCCTGGGCCAAGAAGCTCCTGTCTAAGCTCCCCCAGGCGGCCTTTCCCAAGCCGGTTCCCTACGGTTTCATCCTGGGTTTGAATGAAAAGGGAGAGGTAATCCACAACCTGCAGGATCCCGCCGGCAAACATCTGTTCGAGATTACCTCGGTCGAGGAAAAGGGGGGGTATTTGTACCTGGGCAGCCTGCACAACGACCGGGTGGGAAAACTAAGTTGGGAAGGGGCCGGGAGCTAGCCCGCCGTCGTCCATGGCCCTGTTTTGGTGGCACGACCGGCTTGGCCTCATATGTGTGGACCCTAGCAGCCGATATATCGGGCGCCCTGGCCGGCCCATCTGCCTCCCGGCTAAGGGTTGGGCCTGCCGCGCAATTTGGTTGACAGTGTCGTAGGGGCCAAGCATAGTGAAATTGTCGCCGGCGCCGCCTGCGACAGTGATCTTATCTTTCGCATATTTGCTGGTAACGCTCATGCACGCCCGCCACGGGCTCGCGCCGGTCGATTGGCTTGCCGCGATTTGATGTCGCGGCTCTTCGACTGGTGAAAAAAGCGTTGCCGACGACGCTCTGCGAGCGTCTTTCGGTTTCCCACCCAAGTCTGGCCGCGTACTTTGCTGCGCGCTTGGACGGGTCGGGCGACCGTCACGACGCGCAGCGCTTCGCGACATTTCTTCCGAGTCCGGCCTGGCGGTGCGTGTTTTTAAGCGGCGCCGGAACATTGAAGATACGGTTGACGCTCGGCTGCGCGACGGCGGCCGGGCGTCGACCACAACGGAACCGAGAACAGGCACACGTCCGTCGCGGAATCAAGAGAGAGAGCTTCACCATGTTTCAACACTCGCATCTTCCGCGCAAGGGCCGCCTGTGGGCGGCGCTGCTTGCCGTCGGAACGCTGACCGCAACGGCTCAGGCCGGCATCGTGGTCACCGGAACCGACAACGCCCTCGCCTTGGCCACGGAGCTGACGGCCAACCCCCCCGGCGGCTTCCTGC
>CAYWTU010000742.1:0-2688 GCA_964461275.1 uncultured Pirellulales bacterium
TGTACGCCGCCGACAGCCAGAATTATCCGACCACCGAGCAGGGTCTGGCCGTGCTGATCGAGGCGCCCGACGACGAGGCTGCCCGGAAGAACTGGGGCGGACCCTACCTCGACGGCGACCCGCCCAAGGATCCCTGGGGACACGACTATCAGTACGCCTATCCCCCGGCCAAGAACGAGAAGGATTTTCCGGACATTTGGTCGTTCGGCCCGGACGGCGAAGACGGCACGGAAGACGACGTCGTCAACTGGGAAACGGACGAAAACAGCGAGGGCTGATCGCCGTGCGCCCAGGCTCCGTTGATTTGAGACCGGCGCCGCGCGCCGCCTTCACGCTGGTCGAGTTGCTCCTGGTGTTAGGGCTGCTCGTGACGGTGGCGGCGTTGGCCGGACCGGCGCTCGTCGGTCCCTGGGCCAACGGACGGCTGCGCGATGCGGCGGGAACCGTGCGCAACGCCGCGGCCCGAGCGCGATTGGCGGCCTTGCGCTCCGGCGCGCCGCATGGCGTATGGGTTGAGCTTGAAGGAAGCGCGCTGCGGATCGCACCGCTGGCGGACAGCAGCGACGAAACACCCGCCGTCGGCGAGTTCAGGGGAACGTCGTCGGGGGCGGCCCCCGCCTCGGCGGGTGATCCGCTCGAGCGGCGACCGGCGCGACATCGACTTCGTGAAACCGTGCGACTGCCAGACGGGGTTCAGTTTGCTCCAGGCGATCAGCAGTGGTGGGCCGCCGACCGCCGCCTGGCCGCCCCGCTGACCGAAGCCGGCGCCGAACCGTCGACCGGCGCCGACGCGCCGCCGCCCGGCGAACTGGCGCTGATTTGGCAGCCGGACGGAGCGGCGCCCGGCGACGCGCACCTGCGGGTGCGCGACGGCCGGGGCAAGTCGCTCGTGGTCCACATCCGCGGACTGACTGGCGGCATGTCGCTGGGCGGCGTCGAGACGCCCGAGGAGCTTGCGCCATGAGTCGCCGCGGTTTCACGCTGCTCGAGGTGATGCTGGCCACGGTGATCCTGCTGGGGTCGGCCGTCGTGCTGGGAGAATTGGCTCGGCTGGGCCTGCGCAGCGGCCATCAGGCCGAGACCATGGGGCGGGCGACGATGCTGTGTCAGAGTCTGCTGGCCGAGGCCGCAATCGGCAGTTTGTCGTCGGAGCCGGCGACCGACGTGCCGGCGCCGCACGAGCCAGGGTGGCTGTACAGCCTGGAGCGCGAGGCGGCGCCACACCCCGACTTGGCGCTGGTTCGCCTTACGGTCCGTCAAGACTTGCCTCCCGAAAAGAAACCGGCGCAATGCACGCTCGAGCGTTGGATTCGCCGCCCAGCGGAGGCCACGCTCGAAGGCTCGCCGACCCCCGCCAACGCCGCTCCCGCTGGCGCCCAGCGCGACTACCGCGGCCTGATGCAGCGAGAGCAGCCATGAGCGACGCGCGGCCATCCGTTCGACCCCGGTGCGGCGCCTGCCGGCGTGGTTTCACGCTGCTGGAGATCATGCTGGCCATGACGCTCAGCGCTGCACTGGTGGCCGGCCTATGGATGGCTGTGACGGTGCACCTCAAGGCCTACGACAGCGGACGGCAAGAGGTGGAACAGGCCCAGTTGTTTCGGGCTCTGACGCGGCGGCTCACGGCCGACGTTTCGGGCGCAGCGTCGGGCGGGGTTTCCGGAGTCCTGCCGGGGATAAATCTGACGCCGGTTCAACCAGCCGAGGACGCGATCGTTCCAGGCGATGCTGCGCCCCAGCCGCAACAGAAGTCGGGTTTGAATCTAGGACTTGCCGGACGCGGTCAACCGTCCCGGTTGGGGCCCGTTGCCAAGGGTCCTTCGGTCGTCGCCGGCAATTCCACTGGCAATTCCACGGCGCCGCGCAGCGGAACGGGGCCATCGACATCGGCCGGCCGTCCAACGGCGACGGGCTCGACTTTGAGCAATGCCAACAAGGGCTCACCCACCGACAACTCGGCTGCCGCAATCGCCCCGGCCGCGCCTCCGATGGTCAACAAGTTGGTCGCCGCGCCTCTGCCGTTGCAGTTGGCTGGGGGCAGCCGTTGGTTGGAAATTACATCGGCGCCGTGGATCGTGCCGCACCGCGACGACGCGATCGAAGACGATTCGCAACGGGCCAAGCGCTGTCGGGCACGAACGGTGCGATACTACGTGGGGATTCCCGGCGAGCCGTGGATGGAGGTCATGGAGGCCGCCACAGGCGCCGCGGTCCGCGGCGTCTTAGTGCGTCGTGAGCAACTGCCGCCCGTGCCGCAAGAGTTGATTCCCGGCGCCGTCCCCTTGCCGATGGAAACGCCGCTCGAGTCGTCGGCGCCGGGAGTGCCGCCCCTGACGCAGTCCGAGGCGCCCCCCGCCGGGCCGGAAGCCGCGCCCGCGGCGAACGCTGCCGGCACTGAGGGGCAGTTGCCCGAAACGGTCGGTTTGACCGAACTACCTGAGGTGTCGGCGCTCTCGTTTCGGTATTTCGACGGTCGGGGTTGGCTGGACCATTGGCACAGCGGTGAGATGGGCCGTTTGCCGCTGGCCATTGAAGCGCTGTGGGCAACTGCCAAGCCGTGGAAGCCATCGGGGAGGCGCGGCCGAGCGGCGACCGACGAGGAGCGCGCGGCCTACGAAGAAGAACTCGCGTCGGTCGAACCGTTCGCGGAGTACTTTCTCGACGGCCCCAACCTCCCGCCCGACCTGG
>CAYWTU010000743.1:0-2686 GCA_964461275.1 uncultured Pirellulales bacterium
CGATGCGGCAGACACGCTGACGGGCAACACCCTTGGCAACCGCTTGATCGGCGGCGCCGGCAACGACACGCTCACCGGGTCCTCCGGCAACGACATCTACACCTTCGACGCCGATATCCCGCTCGGTTCCGACACTATCAACGAGGCCGGCGGTGGAATCGACGTATTGGATTTCGCCAGCACCACCACGCTCGGCGTCACCGTGAACCTGGCCAACCCAGCAGCCCAGACCATCAACGCCAACTTGACGCTTAACTTGCAATCCGGCTCGACGATGGACGTGGTCACGGGCACTCCCCACAGCGACACGCTCAGCGGCAACAGCCTGGCCAACACACTGGTCGGCGGGGCCGGGGACGACCTGTACCTGATCGACGCCGATTCGCCCCAAGGGGCCGACACCCTGAACGAGGCGAGCGGCGGAATCGACACGATTGACTTCTCGGCCACCACCACGCTCAACGTGGCTGTCAACCTGGGGCTGGCGACCAACCAGGTGGTCAACGCCAACCAGACGCTGAACCTGATCTCCGCCACCGCCTTCGAGAACGTCGTGGGCGGCGCGCTAAACGACACACTGACCGGCAACAGCGTGAACAACACGCTCACCGGCGGCGCGGGCAACGACACCTACCCGCTGGACGCCGACGTGGCAATGGGCAGCGATACGATCGACGAAAGCGGCGGCGGAACCGACCATCTGAATTTCACGCTCACGACGCTCGTGCCGGTGGCGGTCGACCTTTCCAGCACGGCGCCCCAGGCGGTCCACGCCAACCTGACGCTGACGCTCACCGGCGGCGCCGACATCGAGAACCTCACCGGCGGCTCGCTGGGCGACACGCTGGCCGGCAATGCCCTGAACAACCTCCTCACCGGCGGCGCCGGCAACGACACGTACCGCTTTAATATCGACACGGCGCAGGGGAGCGACACGCTCAGCGACACCTCGGGGACCGATACGCTCGACTTCTCCTCCTCGTCCACACAAGGCGCGGCGGTCAACCTGACCACCGCCACGGCGCAAACCGTCAACGCCAACCTGACGCTCAACCTGCAATCGGCCACGGCCTTTGAAAACGCCATCGGCGGCGGCGGCAACGACGCCCTGACCGGCAACACGCTGGCCAACAGGCTCGCCGGCAACGCCGGCAACGACACGCTGGTCGGCGGCGTCGGCAACGACGTCTATTTGTTCGACGCCGATTCCGCGTTGGGCAGCGACACACTGGACGAAATCGGCGGCGGCATCGATACGCTCGATTTCTCCAGCACCACCACCCAGACCATCTCCGTCAATCTGGCCACGACCACGGCGCAAACCGTCAACGCCAACCTGACGCTCAACCTGCAATCGGCCGCGACGATGGAGAACGTCCTCGGCGGCGCGTTGGCCGATGCGCTCACGGGCAACGCGCTAGGCAATGCCCTCACCGGTGGCGCCGGCAATGACACGCTCACCGGCGGCGCCGGCAACGACGTCTACCTCTTTGACGCCGATTCCGCGCTGGGCAGCGACACGTTGGACGAAACGGGCGGCGGCGTCGATACGCTGGACTTCTCGCTCACCACGACGCAAGCCATCGCCGCCGATCTTGCCCAGGCCACCGCGCAAACCATCAACGCCAACCTCACACTGAACTTGCAGTCCGCCACCACGTTTGAGAACGCCACCGGCGGCGGCTTGGCCGACGCGCTCTCCGGCAACGCCTTGGCCAACGCACTGATCGGCAATGCCGACAACGACACGCTCACCGGCAACGCCGGCAACGACACGCTCACCGGCAACGCCGGCGACGATTCGCTCACCGGCGGCGCCAACGACGACCGCTACCTCTTCGACGCCGATGCTTCCTCCGGCGCCGATACGCTGGACGAAAGCGGCGGCGGCATCGATACCCTGGACTTCGCCCTGACCACCACCGTGGCGGTGGCCGTCAACCTGTCGACCGCCACGGCCCAAACCGTCCACGCCAACCTCAGCCTGAATCTACAATCGGGTTCCACGGTGGAGAATATTGTCGGCGGTTCGCTGGCCGACACGCTCACCGGCAATGCCCTCAACAACACGCTCACCGGCGGCGCAGGCAACGACACGCTCACCGGCGGCGCAGGCAACGACGTCTACCTCTTGGACGCCGATTCCGCGCTGGGCAGCGACACGTTGGACGAGAACGGCGGCGGCAGCGACACCCTGGACTTCTCGCTCACCACCACCCAGGCGGTGACGGTCAATCTGGCCACCGCGACGGTGCAAACGGTCAACGGCTTCTTATCGCTGAACCTGCAATCGGGCTCCACCGTCGAGAACGTGATCGGCGGTTCGCTGGCCGACACGCTCACCGGCAATGCGCTGGACAACACGCTCACCGGCGGCGCAGGCAACGACACGCTCACCGGCGCCGCCGGCAATGACGCCTACGCCTTCGACTGCGACCTGCTGCTCGGCAGCGACACGTTGGACGAAACCGGCGGCGGCAGCGACACCCTGGACTTCTCGCTCACCAGCGGCAAGGCCATCCTGCTCGACCTGTCGCAGCCCGCCGCACAGGTCATCAACAGCAACCTCACCTTGACCCTCGGCTCGGGCGTCGCCTTTGAGAACATCACCGGCGGCGCCTTCGCCGACAACTTCATCGGCAACGCTCTCGATAACCTCCTCCTCGGCGGCGCTGGAAATGACATC
>CAYWTU010000744.1:0-2677 GCA_964461275.1 uncultured Pirellulales bacterium
GAAACGATTTGCGTGACAATGGGCCGGCCGAATCGGTTGGCGTTGGTCAGGGCCAGTTTGGACGCTTCAGCCGCCGCCTGCTGCTCGGACGTGTGGCAGAAAATGGCCGAGCGGTATTGACTGCCGACGTCCGGTCCCTGCCGATTGAGCGTGGTTGGGTTGTGGCCGCTCCAAAACGCCTCGAGCAACTGTTCGTAGCTCACAGCGCTCGTGTCGAACGTGACCTCGACCGCTTCGGCATGACCCGTGCGGCCGCTGCACACCTGCTCGTAGCTGGGGTCGTCCGTCTGTCCGCCGGTGTAGCCGCAAACGGCGTCCAAGACGCCGGGCAACTGGCGAAACATATGCTCGACGCCCCAAAAACAACCGGCGGCAAATGTGGCTTTCTGCGTTTCCATGGTCGACTCTCCAGAATCGCGGCGTGCGGATTGATGGACCGGCGCGATCGCCGAACGACATCGCGACCGACGGCGGCTGCTTCGCTACAGCTCATCGTAGGCTATTTCGCACAGGCCGCCGAGCACCTGCCCCATCTTCGAACGCTCTTGAACGTTGTCCAGATGCACGTTGTTCATGAAAAAAGCGAACGCCACCGTTCGGCCCGACTCCGCATCCAGGTAGCCGGCCAACGCCTTGCTGAGCAGCAAGTGCTTACCGCGGAGCAGGTTCTGCCAATAGTACGTGCCGGTTTTGGCCTGCGCCTTGCCGCGCGCCGGGCTGTCGGCGGGAACGCTGTCGGCCAGTGTGCCGTCCACTCCGAGCACGGGGAGCGCCTGGCGAAACACCGCAAAATCGGGCCGCGACGCCATGTGTCGCAGCAGGCCGACAGTGGCCCGCGGCGTGACGAAGTCGCTGCGGGCGCCCCCGGCGCCGCCCCCAAACGAAATGCTGTCGGCGTCCACGCCGGCCCGCAGCAGAAACTGTCGCTCCAATCGCAGTCCCTCGGCCAGGGTCCGTTTCCCATGGGCGGCGGCCACCAACAGCGGCAGCGTGCTGGCGTGCAAGTTATGGCTGACCTTGAGCACCAGCTTCGCCTCTTCGGCAAACGGCGCCGAGACCAGCCGGGCCACACAATCGTCGTCGGCGTAGCTGTCGGCCGCCGGCAAGCGGTCCGCGTCCGGGGCATCGTCGACCGGCGCACCGCACACCACGCCGGCCTGCGCCAGGCACTCGATCAATAGCGCCCGCGCGAATTGCGCAGGCTGCGCCACGGCATGCGAGCGAACCAGCGGCTTGTCGCCGGCGGCAATCGAACCGCGCACTTCCAGCAGACGGCCCTCGACCATCGCGGTTTCCACCCGAGACGGTTTGTCGGACTCGACGGTGGTGATCTTGCACACCACGTCGTAGGCCGCACACTTCGGCCGCCAGTCGAGCGCGGCCGGCTGGCCGGGTTCGGTGGGCGTGATGGTGAGGTCGATCAGATTGTCGTTGACCATCACGGGCGTGACAATCGTCGGCCCACTGCCAGTGCTCTCCGCGTGGTCGAACAGACGATCGTCGACCAGCACGTTTTGAACGCTGACAATGCCTTGGGCGCGGACCTGTCGTGCCAACTCGTGCAGCCCTGCCAGCGGGTCTTGGGGCGTCAGCACACCAGGGGCAAAACCGTCAGCGTAGGTGTGATCGATGTTGGTGTAGGCGATCTGCCCCTGCTCGTCGACGCGGCCTCCCAGGTTCAGGTCGCCTCCTGCCACCAGCGTCAAATCGCCCTCCAGCGCGCCATCGGATGATAGTGTGCCGCGGAGAAAGACCCGCGTTTCCCAGCGATGGTCGGCGCCGAACTCGTCGAGCGCGGCGGCCACCGTGAACAACTTCGTGGTCGATGCGGGCGCGAACAGTTTGTCCGCGTTCCGTTCATATAACACAGCGCCGTCGGTCAAATCGCAAATCAATAACCCCCAATGCGTCGGTTTGAATCGCGGCTGATCGAGAACGGCCTCGATTCGTGCCGCAAGCTCCGTTCTGGGGGACGGCGCCTCCTGTGTCGCCGCGTCGTTTGGCAGGCAAACGAAGCCCAAGTGCAACAGGGCGGCGAGCAGGCGCTTCATACGGAGTGATTTGGTTGAGCCGCGTCGATTCGTCAAATTGGCGACCGAGTCGTCGGTGGGCCGCTGGAGCACCATCTTCGTTGGCTTACCGCTGCTTGCCAACCGTCGGGGCCGGCCCGTGCCGGTTTTCTCGGGCGGCGCCAGCCGTTATGTTGGCGAACATGGGCCCCATCGCTCGCCCCTGCCACGGGCAACTTATGCACAATGCCAGCCCTCCTCTCCGCCACACCGGCGCCGCCTGGGCGGTTGGCCTGGTCTTGTCGTTGGCCGGCATCGCCCGGGCGGAAGATTTCCCCGCCGAATTGACGCGCTGGTCTTCGTATGCCCAGAACCCTGTGTTCGCCGCCGCCGGGCCGGAGCATTGGGACGCGCGAATTCGCGAGCGCGGTTGGATTCTGCGCGAAGGGGACGTCTACCGGATGTGGTACACCGGCTACGACGGCACGCGACAGGGGCTCAAGATGCTGGGCTACGCCACCAGCCCTGACGGCCTGCATTGGACACGCCCGCAAGCTGAGCCGCTCTACCGCGAGCACTGGGTTGAGGACATGCAGGTGCTCAAACACGGCCAGGCGTATTACATGTTTGCCGAAGGGCTACACGATCGGGCACATTTGCTGACCTCA
>CAYWTU010000745.1:0-2677 GCA_964461275.1 uncultured Pirellulales bacterium
AATCGCTGCGTCTGGACTCTCGCTCGATGTCTGCTCTTTGGTTGCGTTCTCGTGCACAATGGCAACTCCGGCGTTACAAGGAAGCGATCGCTGATTTGCGAGCGCGTCTCGCGTTGGTTCCAAACGACGTGGACGCGCTCAACAGTTTGGCCTGGAGATTAGCGACCTGCCCAGAGTCCAATCTGTGCGACGGCGAAGAAGCACTGCTACTGGCGACACAGGCGTGCGTTCAGACGGACTGGAAGAACAGAATGTACCTCGACACTCTGGCGGCGGCTCATGCGGAGCTGGGAGATTTCCCCAGTGCCATAGCATTTCAAAGCTTGGCGTTGGAGACGATTGAAGAGCAGTATCGCGCCGGGTGTGCCGAGCGCCTGAAGCTCTATCGCGCGGGTAAACCGTGCCGTAAACCCTAGTCAGTTCACGGCACCGAAACTCGTAAGAATACGGCCCCAGGTGCACTGTGACGGATCGGACGATCTTCGTGGCTCGTTGGCCGCAAGGTTTGTCGACGTCCTTTGCTCGGAGCGGACTCTCGCGGTCGGCGAGCGGCGCTTTGTCAGCCAAGCGATGTCGTAGGTCGCGTCGGTTGGGAGCGGCTGTCTTCGTCCCACAAGGCGTCGATCAGCTCCCACCACTCATCCCGACTCAGGTGGCCGCCGGAGAACTGTTCGGTGATCGCCGCGGCAACGGAACGACCGACCTTACGCGCGTCGTCCTCGCTCATGGCGGCAGCACACCGGTGCGCAGCGGCAACGAGCGTTTGGAGGCGTTCTCGCCGCTCCTGTCGATCTGCTTCTGTGAGCGTTGAGACTGGTGGCGGCGGATTGTCTTGGCGCCACTCGTCGCAGTTAAACACGCGACAGCCGAGCGGCCGCGTCTCATAGATCGTGCATTTGCGAGATGTCTGGTCGAAGAACTTGCAGCAGCCGCGCCGCACGTCGGTGAGCATGTAACCCACGATTTCGTCCGGAGCGAAGTTGTCCTTGATGGGCCTGCCGAGTTGGGCAATCTTCGGTTCCCGCTCGGCGTCCCGTAAGGAGGCCTCCACGATCAAGCTTTCGCAGCACCTGCCGCAGCCACAACTGCCGCAATGCGCGTGCTCCTGTTCGTAGCAGACTTCGCACTCCTCTTCGTCGTGGTAGCCGTCTTCGTCCAGTTGATGGTCGTCGATTCCCATAGTGGGCCAACATAGCGCCTTTCTTTACCGGGCGCAACGCGATTACTCCGCCGGGTCCTCGGCCCAGAGTTGGCGCTGTTGGGTGGAAGGCCGAGGAGGCAGGGCGATTTCCGAGGTCGCATCATCGTGAAACTCGTCTTCCGCCACCGAATAGCGATTAAGCCGTTCGTTCCAATCGGCCGCCATGGGATCGCGCGGGAAACTGTTAACGACCAGCGGCGTCGGCGGAGCGTGCCGTTCCAACAGCGCCGCGAAGTCGAGCCGGAATTCGTCGATCATTTCGTAGAGCGACTCGACGTGTTGGCTCAGTTGCTCGACGGCCTGGGTCAAGGCCACGATACGGGCGTCGTCCGGTGGCTGGCGTGGTGTGCGGGGCATCGGTAGGGCGGAGATTGCGGGGAGGTGGCAGGCCCGGAAGCAGGACTGCCATGTCCCTTTTCCCGAGGAGTTTTTGATCGGTCACTTGAGATTGCGTGACAGACGTTCAACGGGCCAACTGCTGCATGGCAGCCCGGTACTCGGTCTCTGTCAGGGCATGAACGGCCGGTTCGCCCGCGTGTCGCAAGAGGATCAAGCGTTTCGTGAAGCCGGCGTAGGGAATCCGGTCGAGTTGCACTTGTTCCCGCGCAAGCTCATCTGCCGCTTCGCCTTCATCGCCGTGCGGCGTCATTCGCAGGATCATGTGCGTGATATTGGCGTGGCCGAACGTGGCAACGGCGTCGGCCGTGGCTCGGTAGCCGGCGAAGTCATCGTCGAGTTGGGTATAGAAGTCCGACCAACTCAGGGTGGCCAGCGCCTCGCGTTGCCGCGTCAGGTTCGTGCCATCCAGAGCCAGTAACTTGGTCGCCGGCGGTCGTGGTGGTTCAGACAAAGACATCGGTCGACGAGTCTGCCACGCCACGCAAGTCAGAGCAAGCGGTTTTTTACGCGGCGGGTTGACTGGCACTGCGTGGGGCGAAAGAGGACGAGCAGTGACGATGTTGTCGAGAGTTGGCTGCTCGCAGTCGGGCGCAGCTTAGCCCGCCGGTCTCCTGATGCCGTCAAGGTCGCGGTCGCCGAGTTCGGCAAGAGGTTCGCGGCGTGCTTCGCACTGGCGAACCTGCACGCTCTCGACGCATTCGCTGCGGCCGCTCGCTTGACTGCGGAGCTGCGGCGGGCTGGAGAACGACTGCCCAAGCAGGCCAGACGCCGGCTTGAGCGCTTTACTTTTTTTCTCCTTTTCATCTATGGCAAGAGCCACCGCCCAGGACCCGCGGTCCGCCTCGAATGAGACCGCCACATCACCGGCAACGACAAAAACAGAAACGCTGTACTTGCTCACCACGGACGACGCCGTCATGGTGGCCGAAGAGCTTGGTCTGGACGTGGTGAAGATCAAAGACTGGGACGCCTTCGTACGCAACGTGAAACGCGGCGTCGATGCCGGGCTCGGTTCGTGCTGGCGCGAAGTCATGGCTCTCGCGGTAAGCGATGCCTACGAAACGCTGGTTGGCGGCC
>CAYWTU010000746.1:0-2675 GCA_964461275.1 uncultured Pirellulales bacterium
ACCCCCTCGGCGACCGTTTGCCGCCAGGGCGGCGGAAGCTGCTCGAGTACATCGGGATGCCGGGAATCGTAATCGGCCGCCTCGGCGTCGTGGAACAACCGATTGACCGCCACGACCAACTCGTCGAGCTGCACTTGCGGCTCAGCCGCGGCCAGTTCCTGCTCCCAGGCACGTCGTGCACTCATCCTTGCGATCCCGGTCGGCCGAATTCCCTTGCCACGCCGACGGCGGTTGCGTCCAGCGCCATCGCCTCATAGCATCAAGCCAATGGCGGTTTTTGACAAGTCCAGTCGACCGGACTCTGTTGCAGCCGTCGTTGGTCCGTTTTGCCGATACCGCCCCAAGCCTTGTTTTCCGGAACGCCGCGTGATGAGCTACTTGCCGATGCCTCGCCCCTACGCTGTGATCGTTACGTTGTTGATGGTTCTGCCGGTCTCCCTCTCGCAAGGGCTGGCCGACGAAGCGGCCGATCCGCGCCGTCCGCCGGCCATTAAGACCCAGAACGTGCCGGTCGCTCCCGCCGAACTTTGGGAGCGACTAACCCAGTTTCAAAACATTCGCACGGCCGCTTTCAGCAGTTGGTCGCCCGACGGCCGTGGGATGTTGGTGTCTACGCGGTTTGGCAATTCGGTGCAACTGCATCGGGTCTACGAGCCGGGCGGTCGTCGCGAGCAGTGGACATTTTTCGATGAGCCGGTCGGCGGCCGGTTCGTGCCGCAAGCCAAGGACGAGGCGTTGGTTTTGTCGATGGGCAAAGGAGGCGACGAAAACTATCAGTTGTACTTGCGCGAGCGGCAGAAGAACCAAACATCGCTGCTGACCGACGGCAAGTCGCGGAACGTGCTGGGGCCGCTGACCGATGACGGCGGCCGGCTCGTCGTCCATAGCAATCGCCGCAATGGCCGCGATACCGACCTTTACGCGACCGACATCCGCAGCGGTGAAACAACGCTGCTGTTGGCGACCGACGGCGAGTACTGGTCCGCCAGCGACTGGTCGCCCGACGGTAAGCGGCTGCTGATGAGCCGCTACGTTTCGATCAATGAATCGTATCCGGCACTGCTGGACGTAGAGCGCAAGCAGTTGCAGCCCATCCCTCTACCCGGTCCGGCGCCGATCGCCATCGGCGCGCTCAAATTCGCTCCCGATGGCAAGAGCGCGTATGTTGCTTGCGATGCCCGCGGTGAATTCTTGCAGTTGGCCCGGCTTGACTTGGCCACCCACGAGTATCACTGGCTCACCGGCGATTTACCCTGGGACGTAGACCAGATTGAAATCCATCGCCCGACCGGTCAGGTGGCGTTCACCGCCAATGAAGACGGGGCCACGCGGCTATATCTGCTCGAGGGCGACCGCTATCGGCCGCTCGAACTGCCGCTGGGTGTGGTCGCCGATGTGCAGTTCTCGCCCGACGGCCGGCACTTGGGCCTGACGTTGGCCCGGGCCAACGCTCCGTCTGATGCCTATTCGCTCGAAATTGCCTCGGGCAAGTTGACGCAGTGGACCTACAGCGAGGTCGGTGGACTGCTGGCCGAGCAATTTGTCTTGCCCACCAGGGTGCAGTTTCCGTCGTTCGACGAACGAACGATTCCGGCCTATTACTTCCGGCCGCCTGGGGCAAGCCAAGACCATCCCGCGGCCGTGCTGATCAACATTCACGGCGGTCCGGAAGGCCAGTATCGGCCAATTTTTTCGGGCCTGATTCAACATTACGCGTCAGCCATGGGGTTGGCGGTCTTGTGCCCGAACGTTCGCGGCAGTTCGGGTTACGGCAAGACGTATCTTAAACTCGACAACGCCGAGCGGCGCGAGGACAGCGTCCGTGACATCGGCGCCCTGCTCGATTGGATCCAGCGACAGCCCGAACTCGACGCCAGCCGAGTGGCGGTCACCGGCGGTTCGTACGGTGGCTACATGGTGTTGGCCTCGCTGGTCCACTTCGGCGACCGGTTACGGGCCGGCATCGACGTGGTCGGAATCGCCAACTTCATCACCTTTCTCGAGCGGACTAGCCCCTATCGACAAGACCTCCGCCGGGCCGAATATGGCGATGAACGCCGGCCCCAGATGCGGGCCGTGTTCGAGAAGATCAATCCGTCCGCCAACGCTGAGAAAATTCGCTCGGCGCTGTTGGTCGTGCACGGGGTGAACGACCCGCGGGTCCCGTTCTTTGAAGCCGAGCAAATTGCCGAGCGCGTTCGGGCGGCCGGTCGCAACGTTTGGACCGTGTACGCCGACAACGAAGGACACGGGTTCGCCAAGAAGGACAATCGCGACTATGCCTCGGCCGTTGAGGCGATGTTCTTGGCGGAACATCTGAGTCGGTAATACAGACGGCGAGCGGTGGGTGTGAGCCCATTGTTTCAATCTGCCGCAAGGCGCCGTCGCTACGACCGCAGCCATCGTCGCTTGGGCCCCTACTCGTACCGCAGCGCCTCAATCGGCTGCACCGACGCCGCCTTTGCCGCCGGCAACAATCCAAACACCATGCCGCCGCCTGCCGAGGCCAAGAGGCCCAGTACCAGCGACCAGAATGGGATCGGCAGCGGCACCATGTCGGGATGCAGCATCAGCATCCGGGCCAGGCTGTACGACATGCCCAACCCCAGTGCGCCGCCCAGCACGCTGAGCGTAGTCGCTTCCATGAGGAACTGAGCCAGAATATCGCGCCGCCT
>CAYWTU010000747.1:0-2675 GCA_964461275.1 uncultured Pirellulales bacterium
CGCGCGCCATGCACCCACCCGAGCACCCCTCCTCGCCCCGTCGCTGCGCAGGCGGGCCGCCGGGTCGGCCCACGAACCTCCGCGGGCGACGACCGAAACCTTCGCCTGGGCCGACGACGTGCACGGGTTGACGGACATCGAGCGACGGCTGCACGACGCCATTTCGCGCAACGGCAAGTATTCGCGTGGAGTGCTCATCAAGGGAATCGTCAACCCGCGGGTGGCCTCGGACGCGGACGTGTGGCGGTTGTTGAACGACCGTTGCGGTCCGTCGACCGCTGCTGGGCTGCGCCAATCGGGCCAAGAGGCGGCCGGCGACGGCATGGATCCGGAGGCGCTGTTCGAGTTGGCGGAAGCGTGCGGCTACGAAGTTGAGCTGAGTTGGCAGTCGGCCGACGCTGCGGGTCGTTACGACGCGATGTTCTTGCGTAGGGGCAAGGCGGGATTCGATCCGGCCGAAGCGGCTCGGAGGCGAGACACAGGCGTCGCGCCGGCCAGTGAAACCGTCGAAAATTGGGCACAATTCGGCAACCATCCGACCAAGGGCCGCCTGGCCGACCGACTGCTCCCCAAACTGCGATCGTATCTGCGCGATCGGCTGCCGCACTATCTGACGCCGGACCACCTGTTGCTGATCGATCGCTGGCCGTTGACGGTGCACGGCAAGGTAAATCGCGAGGCGCTGCCGGCGCCTAACGTGCTGCGGCCGACGTGGTGCGGCGAGTCGACGCCTCCGCGTAATGAAACCGAGGCCAAGTTGGCCTCGCTGTGGCGCGAACTGTTGGGGTTGGACCAGGTGGGCGTGACCGACAATTTCTTCGACCTGGGCGGACATTCGATGTTGGCGGTGCAGATGACGGCACGCATCGAGGAGCTGTTCGGCAAACGGTTGCCGCTGGCGGCGCTCTTTCAGGACGCGACGATCGAGGCATTGGCCCAGCGGCTCGACCGGCCGGCCGGCAACGGCCAGAGCACCAGTTTGGTGACGATTCAGCCCCATGGCTCCCGGCCGCCGCTGTTTTGCGTCCATCCGGCCGGGGGCACGGTGTTCTGCTATCGCGATCTGTCGCGGCAACTGGGCGACGACCAGCCGCTATACGGTTTGCAAGCCCGCGGCTTGGACGGCGAATCGAAGCCGCACCAGAGTTTCCAAGCCATGGCCGCCGAGTACGTGGAAGCCATTCGCCAGGTGCAGCCGCAAGGTCCGTACCTGCTGGCAGGCTGGTCACTGGGCGGCAACCTGGCCTACGAAATGGCGCTACAGTTGACAGCAGCGGGAGAGTCGACGGCGCTTTTGGCGCTGTTGGACGCGGGCGCCATGCCCCGCGATCGAAAGCTCAGCGAAGACGATTTCTTGCCGCTATTGCAAGAGTTATTCCCCGAAGAGGTGCAGCTCGACCTGGGCCAACTGCGGGCCCTGAGTCAAGCCGACCAACTGAAGTTCTTCGTCGAACGTGCGGCGGAGGCGCAGCTCATCGGCCAAGACCTGCCCACCGGACAGTTGCCGCAGGTGTTCGACGTGTTTCAGGCGACGATCCGGGGGATGATCGATTGGCAGGCTCGGCCGCTCGACGGGCGCGTGACGCTGTTGCGGGCGGCACGGCAGGAGACGTCGTTCACCAACGATCCGACGCTGGGCTGGGGCGAGTTGGCCGCCGCAGGGGTGGCGGTGTGCGAAATTGACAGCGACCACATCCACATGCTGCGCGAGCCCGCTGTGGCTGAGGTGGCCCGGACCCTGGCCGCCGAGATCGATGCAGTGCTGGCGACGACGCGATAGTGAACGCGGCCCGACTCTGGCGAATTCGACTAGCTGCGTCCTGCTGCCTATTTGCACCCTGCCGGGGCTCCGGTCAGAATTGAACCGTGGTCCAAACTGGTAGGGTGTCCGATGCAAATGTGGGTTCGTAGTCGAGTTGTTTTGGCTGCGCACTTTGCGGGCGTTCTCTTCGCATTGCATGGCGCCGGCGCGGCCGAACCGGCGCCAACTGCGAAGGTCGATTTCCAGCAGGAAGTGCGGCCGATTTTGGCCGGCCGCTGTTGGAAATGTCACGGTCCCGGAGAACAAGAGGCCGGGCTGCGGCTCGATCGGCGCGACGGCGCCACGCAGGCGTTGTCTTCTGGCGTCCGGGCGATTGTGGCCGGCCAACCGGAGCAGAGCGTCGCCTTGGCGCGGGTGGCGACAGAGAATCCCGACGAGCGAATGCCACCCGACGGCCCGCCGCTGTCGGCAGGCGAGATCGAAGTTTTGCGGGGATGGATCGCCTCCGGAGCGCCCTATGAGATGCACTGGGCGTATGCTCCGGTTCATGGGGTTCCGGCCCCGGACGTGCGGCAAGACGCCTGGCCACGCGGCGCCATTGATGGGTTCGTGCTGAACCGACTCGAATCGTCCGGCTTGTCTCCGGCGTCCGCGGCATCGCCTGCGGTGCTTATGAGGCGACTCTATTACGATTTGCACGGGCTGCCGCCGGACGAGACGGCGTTGTCTGAGTTTTCGGCCGACCACAGTCCCGAGGCGTATGAACGGCTGGTGGATCGGCTCTTGGCGTCGCCGCGGTTTGGCGAGCGGTTCGCTCGGCATTGGCTGGACGTGGTGCGATACGCCGAGAGCGTCACGTTGCGCGGCCTGGTGCTGGGCGAGGCCTGGCGATACCGCGATTACGTGATCGAGA
>CAYWTU010000748.1:0-2662 GCA_964461275.1 uncultured Pirellulales bacterium
TCGCTGCTGCTGGCGCTGGGGGTGGTCGGGCAGGCTTGCGGTGCGTCGCGGACGCTCCTCGGCCACCAAGTCGCGCTGTTCGGCGCGGGCCACGGGAATGGAGTCGCGCTCGGTAATCTTCGTGTCGGGCAAGACGTGGGCCAATTGAGCGCGAATCTTCGGCAGACGTTCGCCCTCACAGTGGCAGCCTAGGGCCAAGATCAGATTCACCCGCCCGGGCCGATCCAGCAACTCTTGGGCGTCGCTTAAGTGAACGGCCAACGTGGCGTCTTGAATGCTCGAATCCGGCGGCAGAGTTTTGGCAATCTTCAGCTCGCGCCCCAAGACGCGGACGGTCTCGCCTTCGCGGCGGCCGGCGCCCAGTTCGTGGCCAACGTAAACCGTGCCACGCTCGATATTGAAGCCCATCGGCTTCTTGCCCTTTTCGTGCGCTTTGGGCGTCTCCGGCAAGTAGCCCACCAAGAGAACGCTCCGCCCTTCGAACTCGATTCGTTGCTGCAGCGTGGCCACCAAATGCGTGACCAAACTCAGCGAATCGGAATCCGCCAGTCGGTTCACATATTCCTGCGGCATGTCGTGTTTGGCGAAATTCTGCGACCAGAAGTCGACCATGTCGGTGTCGCGCTGCGTGATCCACAGGTTAAAGCCCATCTTGAGCATCGCCTTGCGCGTTTGGTCCTCGAGTTTAGCCAGCTCGGCGTCGGTTTCTTGCTCGAGCGTGGCAATCTGTTCCTGCGTCTGGCGCCGGTATCCGTCCACCAGCATTGGACCAGCCACGCAGGCGCCGACGGCCACGACAACGCCCAAAACGCTGAGCAAAAAATTCAGCGGCCGGTGCGCGATTTCACGAATCAAGAGGGTAAAGCTGTTCATGGTCGAGCCTTGTCAGTGGCAGCTCCAAGCAATGCGTGTGATCGCCCGGCGGTCGATTGGTGTTCAACGGATGACCGCGAGCGGTCCAATCCACTGCCAATGAGATGGAAGGGCCCAGCGTCGATTCAAACTACCTCATCCGACCTGCGTGTGGCAAGCCAAGACGCGCCGCTTGGCAAGCGTATTACCACCGCTTGGAAATGCCACGACGGTACACGTGGATTCGGAAAGCGGCGAGCCCAGCCGGCGGCGACTACGTCGCCGGTTTGGGTTGCGAATCGTGTTCCGACGTGGCGGCCGTCCCGTCACCGGCCAGGGCCTGCACCGCCTCCACCAGCGCCAAGTCCTGCCGAGGAAAGACGCTTCGCAGGTCCACGAGCAGCCGGTCTTGCTGCACCCGGCCTACCACCGAGTTCTCCCCCGTCCGCAGCGCCAGCGCCAGTCGATCGACGCTGCCCTGCGCCGGTTTCAGGGCAATGCACCACGTGGCCAGTTGTTGATGGGGCATCGAGCCGCCCCCCAGGTACGTCACGTCTTGCACCGCTTCGGCCGAGGCGATGGCGGTGGCGGCCTGCATCTGCGGGGCCAGTCGGTGGGCTCGCTGCTTGAGATTGTCGACGCTGGCCCCGACCAACTGCAACAGCGGAATTTCTTGCTTGGCCCGCTCGGGATCGCGATACAGCTTGAGCGTGGCCGCCAGTGCCGCCAGCGTCAGTTTGTCCACCCGCAGTGCACGGGCCAGGGGATGCTTGACGATCCGTTCGATCCACGTCCGACGGCCCAAAATCACCCCGCACTGCGGCCCGCCCAGCAGCTTGTCGCCGCTGAATAAAACCAGATCGGCCCCGGTTCGCAAACTGTCGACCGCCAAAGGCTCGCCCGGACAGCCCAGCGCGGCGAAGTCGACCAATGCGCCCGAGCCAATGTCGTGAATCACCGGCAGCGACAGTTCGCGGCCCAAGCCCACAAGTTCCGCCAGCGATGTCTGCTCGGTGAAACCGACCACGCGAAAATTGCTGGGGTGCGCCGCAAGCAGGGCGCCGGTTTGCGGCCCGCACGCGAGGCGATAATCCGCCAGCCGAGTCTTGTTCGTCGTTCCGACTTCGCGCAGCACGGCGCCGCTGGCCTGCATCACGTCAGGCAACCGATAGCTGCCGCCGATTTCGATTAGTTCGCCGCGCGACACGACCACCTCTTTGCCCGCGGCCACGGCCGCCAAGGTGAGCAATGTCGCCCCGGCGCAGTTGTTTACCACCGCGGCGGACTCGGCGCCGGTCAGTTCCTTGAGCAGTCCTTCCACCGACGCAGAGCGTTGCGAACGCTGGCCACTGACCAGGTCCAGTTCCACGCTGGCGTAGTCGCGACCCACCGACAACATGGCTTCCAGCGCTGCCGTGGCCAGCGGGGCCCGCCCCAGTCCCGTGTGCAGCAGGATTCCCGTGGCGTTGATCACCGGTCGCAGCGCCGGATTCTCCCCTTGCAACACGCGGCGCGCGATCCGCTCGGCCAATTCGCCCACGGCGGGCAACGATCCCGAGCTAGCGGCGGCTTGCACTTCGCCTCGCAACTCGTCCAGGACGCTCCGCACGCCGCTGACCACCACGTTGTGGCTCACGCGGTCGACCAGCGTTCGCAGCGTCGGCGTGTCGAGCAATTCGCCGACTGAGGGGATGTTTCGCAAAAGATTGGTCGGCATGGCGGCAACTCGCTTTTTTTACAACGCATTGGGTCCGCGGACGCGCAGATCGCCCTGCCGGTCGGAGGCTTCGATGGTGCCTATGCTGGTGAT
>CAYWTU010000749.1:0-2656 GCA_964461275.1 uncultured Pirellulales bacterium
CTCCTCGGGCGTCAGGTCGGGCAGTATCGTCGGCACGCGCTTGGCCAGCATCGTCTTTCCCGACCCTGGAGGTCCGAGCATCAACAAATTGTGGCCTCCTGCCGCGGCGGCCGTCACAGCCCGTTTAGCCGTCTCCTGGCCGCGGACGTCGGCAAAGTCCACGTCGTATTGCGAAAAGCGCTCGAACCAGTCCTCCAGCCGCGACGGTTGCGGTTCGATATCGACCGCGCCCGAAAGAAACGCCACCGCCTCGATTAAACTGCCGACCGGGATGACGTCCAATGCGTCCACCACCGCCGCCTCAGCGGCGCTGTCCCGAGGAACCAACAGGCCGCGGAGGTTGCGTTCGCGGGCGGCGGCCATGGCGATCGACAAGGCGTCCTTGGTCGTCCGCGTGGCGGCGTCGAGCGCCAATTCACCCACCACGGCGTATTGCGTCAGCCGTTCGCCCACCAATTGCCCACTGGCCGCCAACATGCCGAGCGTAATGGGCAGATCGAACGACGACGCCTGTTTGGGAAGCTCCGCCGGCGCCAAGTTGATCACCACTCGGTCAATCGGCCGTTGAAAGCCCGAGTTCACCAACGCCCGTTCCACGCGGTGCGTGCTTTCCTTGACGGCCGCTTCGGGCAGCCCAACCAAAATCGTCTTGGGAACCGAGGTCGGCGAAATGTCGACCTCCACTTCGACCGGAACGCCATCCAAACCCAAGAGCGTGAACGTGCGAAGCTTTGCCAACATGGCCGGATCCGCCTGTGTTTGAAGGTGCAAAGGCGGCTCGCCCCGCCTGCCTTGGATCGGGAGTGAACGATGGTTTCAAGGGGTTCCAGCATTCTCCCGCCCCATCCGGGCCTCGACAAGCCGCCGCGAAGAAGTCAACGGCACGTTTTGCAGGGACGATGAGCGAATTGGACAATAGGCCGGCGGCGCCGATGAAGTTGGACCAGGGGGTCCGCTTGAGTTACGCTCATGACGATACGCCGAGCAAAAACAATCGCAACCCTATATTCCAACGAACCGGCCATACGCGTTGGGTAGCCGCAAGGGGCACACCATGAGACGGCGGGACGCAGTGTGGGGGATGGCAGCTGGCATGGCCGCCGCGGGTGTAGCGGCGCCGGCGAAGTGCGTGGCTGGGGCCCCCGATTCGACCGGTCGGAAGCGGACCGTACGATTCGCCCACCTGACCGACGTCCACGTCCATGCCGGGCGTTCCGCGGCTCAGGGGTTGGCGGCCGCTATCCAGCATGTCCACAATTTGTCAGACCCACCCGCGTTCATCATCAATGGCGGCGACGCCATCAACGACGCGCTGGAAGCGCCGCGCGAAACAGTCGACGAGCAGTGGAAGCTTTGGCACGCGGCCTGGCGCCAACACGGCGCCCTTCCGGTTCGTCATTGTCTGGGAAACCACGACGTGTGGGGTTGGAATCGAGCCAAGAGCCAAACGACCGGCGCCGAACCCGGCTGGGGCAAGCAGGCGGCAATGGAGCAACTGCGGTTGGAAACGCCGTACTATCGGTTCGATCACGGACGCTGGCGATTCATTGTGCTGGACAGCCTGACGCTCGACGAAGAAACGGCCTACCGCGCTGAGTTGGACCAGGTCCAGTTCGCCTGGCTTACGCGCGAGCTGGCGGCCGCCGAGCCAGACGTGTGGCTGGTCATCGTTTCTCACATCCCCATCGTGACCGTCGGCGCCGTCGGATTCAGCGCCGAGCTGCGCAAGGCGCCCCAGGCCCAGCGAATGTTGTCGCACGGCGACGCGTCTCAGATTCTTGAGCTCCTGCGTCGGCATCCCAACGTCAAGCTCTGCCTTAGCGGACATACGCACTTGACCGAGAAGATTTCGTTTGCCGGAATCGATTTCGTCAATAGCGGAGCGGTCAGCGGCCTGTGGTGGAAGGGCGATTTTCTGCACACGGACGAAGGTTACCGCGTGATCGATTTATTCGACGACGGGACATATCAAACCGACTATATCAGCTACGGCTGGGTCGCCGAGGGCCCCGGCAAGCGATGACACCGCTGGCCGAGCGTTACGCCTGTGGCGGCGGCGCTGACACCAGTGCCACGTCCAGCGGCTGTGAGATGCCCTTTACCTGCACAGGCGGCAAGGGCTGGATGTCAAACTCGCCGCCGAGCGCCTCGGCCACGGCGCGCGAGATGACGATTTGACCTGCCCTGGCCGTGCCGCACAGTCGCGAGGCGATGTTTACGGTGCTGCCGATGGCGGTGTATTCCATTCGTTGGGCGGCTCCGATATTGCCCACCACCGCCTCGCCGCGATGCACGCCGATGCCCACCGCCAATCCCGAGGAATGTCCCTGCAATCGAAGTTGAATTCGCTGCGCCGTCCGGACCGCTCGCCGGGCGTGGTCTGGCTGATCCAGCGGAGCGTTGAACAGAACCAAAATCGCGTCGCCGATGAACTTGTCGAGCGTCCCCTCGTGTTCGAAGGTGGACTCGACCATGATCTCCAGGATCGCGTTGAGTTGACGCAGCACTTCCTCGGGCGGTAGGTCTTGGGAAAACGTGGTGAATCCCCGCACGTCGGCGAAGAGCACCGTCACCTCGCGCTTCACCCCGCCCAGTCGGAGCGCCTCGAGTTGGGGTTTAAGAATTAACTGCGAAACGACCGCCCGCGGCACATACC
>CAYWTU010000750.1:0-2651 GCA_964461275.1 uncultured Pirellulales bacterium
GGGCTACATTGATCTGCACGGTGTCGGCGCCGCGTGTGCGGGGCGTCGTCTCGGCGTGCGCTGGGCGTCGTCGGTTGCGCCAGCGTCGCTGGGCGGCCGGACCGGTCGGCACACCTTGCCATTGCGTTGAGTCGGCTCACGATGACGTCGTTACAAGGCCACTTCCTGATCGCCGCGCCGGACCTATCCGATCCGAATTTCCAGCGGACCGTGGTGCTCTTGGTACAGCACAGCGAACAAGGGGCGCTGGGGTTGGTGCTCAATCGACCTGCCCCGGTCTGCATGAAAGAGTTGTGGGAAAAGGCGGACCAAGGCGATTGTTCGCGCGACGACCGGGTGATGGTTGGCGGTCCGTGTCAGGGGCCGCTAATGGTGCTGCACAATTGGTCGGAGCAAGCCGATATCGAGCCACTGGATGGAGTCTATTTCACGGGGCAATCGGACCACATTGTTGCGGTGGTGGGCGACGACGAGCGGCCGGCCAAGTTTTTCGTCGGCTATTCGGGATGGGGCGAAGGGCAGTTGGAAAAAGAACTCGAAGCGGGCGGCTGGATCGTCTTGCCCGCGTCGTCGGACGACGTGTTCAGCGAGTATCACGACCTTTGGGACCGCCTGCTCAAGCGGGCCGGCCGCGAAAAGCTATTGGATATGCTGAATGTCAAAAATGCGCCGGACGACCCGAGCGTGAACTGAGCGTGGTTGCCGGAAGCAGGCGCCCCTTTGCCTGCTTCGTTTGTCGGTTCCGTACGAAGCCGGAATTTCCTCGCGCCAATTGATGCCGTCGGCACAATCGGCCCCAGCCGTACTTAACGGTTTCCCGACCGCGTCGCGAAAGGACTCGCCCGCGCGACCTACATTTCGCTAGGTCGGCGCCGGGGACGGCCCGTTGGGCTCACGGTGCGCCCGGGTGATATTGCCGCCTGTCGCATTACGGGAGACGTCTGATATGTTGGTCGATACCGCAGCATCGTGCGCCACCGCCGGCACGCTCTCGCTTGGAATTCCGCCGGTGTCCGAGGCCGCGACCACCGGATTGCGCATGCGCAACACCAAGATCGTCTGCACGCTGGGCCCAGCCACCGACCAACCGGACAAGATCGCCGCCTTGATTTCGGCCGGCGCTAATGTCTTCCGGCTGAACTTCTCCCACGGCACCCACGACAAACACGCGGAAACGTTGGCCCACATCCGTCAAGTGGCGGCCAAGCTCGGACGGCCCGTGGCCGTGTTGCAGGATCTGTGCGGCCCCAAGATTCGCGTCAGTCACCTGGCCCACGAAAACTACGTGGTCCAGCCGGGCGACGTGGTTCGCGTCACGACGCAAAGATTGCTGGACGAGGCGCCGGCCGACGGTCCGGCCCGTGGCTGCGACATCGCCTCGACCTACGCCGAGTTGGTGGCCGACGTCAACCCAGGCGACGCAATCTTGCTGGACGATGGCCGGATCGAATTGACCGTCGAGTCGAAGGAGCCAACCGTCTTGGTGACGCGCGTCCGCCGTGGCGGCAAGGTGTTGCCGAACAAGGGCATCAATCTGCCCGGTGTCCAGCTCTCGACCGACAGCGTGACCACCAAGGACTGGCGCGACCTGGAGTGGGGCGTGCGGAAGGGGGTCGACCTGGTGGCGTTGTCGTTCGTACGCAACGCGGAGGACTTGCTGCCGGTGCGGTCCTACCTGGACCAGGCAGGCAGCCACATTCGCCTGATCGCCAAGATCGAACGCCCCGAGGCGATCAACCACATCGACGGCATTCTGGCGCTGGCCGACGGCTTGATGGTTGCCCGCGGCGATTTGGGCGTCGAGACCGATCTGGCCCGCGTGCCGCTCTTGCAGAAAGGGCTCATTCATCGGGCCCGGCTGGCTCACAAGCCAGTGATCACCGCCACGCAGATGCTCGAATCGATGATCCACGATTCCACGCCCACGCGGGCCGAGGTCTCCGACGTGGCCAACGCTATTTGCGACGGCACCGACGCCGTGATGCTCTCGGCCGAAACGGCCTCCGGCAGTTTCCCCGTCCAGGCAGTGCAGGTGCTGAATGAGGTAGCCTCGGTCACCGAGGATGGCCGATCGGGAGGGGTGACTCTCAAGCGTCCCTGCGGCGCGGCATCCACCGCTGCCGCTGTCGTCGAGGCCGCCGCCACTACCGCGCTGCTGGTCGAGGCCAAGCGGGTGATCGTCTATTCGCAGTCGGGCCTGACGGCGCGGCTGCTTGCCAGTTGTCGGTTGCCGATGCCAGTGGTGGCTGTGACCAACGTCGAAACGACCTTCCGACAATTGGCGCTTTCGTACGGCGTGCAACCGCTGTATCTGCCGACCATCGTGAATCTGTCGCAGCTCTTGGAACAGATCGACCAGTTGGCCCACGACGAGCGCTGGGCCGGGCCGGGCCAAAAGCTGGTGGTGGTCAGCGCGCTGGACGGTCGCGACGGCAGTATCGACACGTTGCACGTACATCAGGTGCAGGCGTGACAGGCAACCCATAGCGGGGTGCGAACTGTCGTCCTCTCCTCTTGGGCACTACTATCTACACAACCTACAACAAGGGTGAAAACGGTCGACTAGGTACGGAAAACCTGTTCACGGCGAGCGTCCACATGGTCGCCCTCTCCCTCCGGGAGAGGGCGAGCGACAGTCTGGTCCCCTCTCC
>CAYWTU010000751.1:0-2650 GCA_964461275.1 uncultured Pirellulales bacterium
CCTAGCCGGCGAGAGCAAAAGGGAGGGGTGTTTGCGATGACACGGCGAGCGAAAGTTTGGATGCTGCCTGTGGTGTGTGTCGCGGCGTTGACGTTGGCCTCGGCCACGAGCGCCAAGGCGCAAGGTTGGTCGTTCCAGATCGGAACGGGTTACTTCGGCGGTTACCCCGGGGGCTATCAGGCCTTCCGGCCGCCGGTCTGTCGCCCGCCGATCGTCCTGCCTCCGCCGCCCTGCCATGGGCGACACGTCCACTATCCGCCGGCGTTCGGTTACGGTCCGGGCTTCCCGGGCGGCGCGTCGTTCACCTACGGCTACCGGCCCGGCTACGGCGGGTACGGAGGCGCGGGTGGGTACGGCGGCGGCTACGGTGGATACGGCGGTTACGGCCGCTGGTAACTCAGCCGACGTGGCACAGGCGCCGCGCTGAGAGCCGCGCGAACGCCTGATCAGAGCAAAACTGAAAACAGTCCGGGCGGTCCGACATGGGCCGCGCCGGACTGTGTTTTTTTTGACGCTCGTTTTCGCAAAGTCGGCGGACGCTCCACCACAGAGCCGCGACCGTTGGTCGCGGAGCGCCGCTAAATAGCCCTGCACGATTTCGGGAGACTGGCTCTATGAGCGAGGGCCGCGACGCGGTAGAGACACGCTGGCTTTGGCCGCGCGAAAGCCTCATAGTCGAGACGTGGTCGTCGGCATCTGAGTGATTCGTCGAATGGCCAAAGCGCATCGCCTCGCGCGAAACTCTACCTGAATCGTCACGACGATCGGGTGCCGCATTCGTCGCGAGGCGATGCGTGTCTTGAAACAACCTAGCCGAGTCGCCGCCGACGTGCTCGGTCGGCCTTCGGTTCCCAACCCAGTTCGGTCGCGAAAAAAAGCTCGGCAGGTCTCTAGCAGCAAGCGAGCCTGCGCCAGGCTTGGGAAGGAGCCGCACAGGCTCGCTTGCAGAGACCTGCCATACAGGACCTTCAGAAGCTATCAGGGTGTCGTTGAGCGGCGCAGGCCACGCAGCCATATTCACTGGCTCGTTCGCCGCGAAAGGCGCCTTGAACGGCAGCGGACGGTGCGTTTCGCGGCGAAAATGTCGCTGAAGTTAGTACGTAAGGAATGACCGAAAAATAACTTCCTCATCTGCTCACCTCTCCCTTCCGGAGAGGCCGGGTGAGGGGAATTCAATCTGCGGAAGTTGTATTTCGATCATTCCTAACCAGCGCCGCTCAACGGCGCCCTACACTGAGACCCCAGATATCGCCCTTCATCGACAGGGCCAAGACCGCTCATCGACGTCGGCCTCCGCCCAGGTTCTGGCCAATCGCCGGGAAATGCAGTACGCTCCCGCGATGACCGTTTCCCCGATGATGCAGCAGTATCACGACGCCAAGGCAGCCTGCCCCGGCGCGCTGTTGTTGTTTCGAATGGGAGACTTCTACGAGCTGTTCCACCACGATGCGCAATTGGCCGCGTCGACGCTGGGGCTGGCGCTGACTAGCCGAGAGAAAGGGGAAAACGCCGTCCCGATGGCCGGCTTTCCCCATCACCAACTGGAAAGCTACCTGGCCAAGCTCATCGCGGCCGGCATGCGCGTGGCCATCTGCGACCAGGTCGAAGACCCCAAGCAGGCCAAGGGAATCGTCAAACGCGAAGTGACCCGCGTAGTGACCGCCGGCACGCTCACGGACGACGGGCTGTTGAACCCGCGCGAATGCAACTACCTGGCCGCGGTTTGTCCGGGAAAAACGTTAGGGCTGGCCTGGGTGGAACTATCCACGGGCCGGTTCCTGGCCACAACCGTGCCCCCCGCGGCGCTGGCCGACGAGTTGGCCCGAATTGGGCCAGCCGAGTGCTTGGTCGCCGAAGACGCCGAGCCGTTGCCGGCCCATGTGCGGCAGCGGATGGCGGTGACCCAGCGGCCCGACTGGGCCTTTTCCGCCGGCACGGCCCGCCGGGCCTGGAGCGCACAGTTCGGCGCCAGCACGCTGGCCGGCTTTGGCTTCGAGGACGACGACGGGCCGGCCGTCCGGGCCGCCGGCGCGATCTTGGATTACCTCCGCGAGACGCAGCGCTGCGCCGTCGGGCACATTGACCGGCTGTTGCCCTACCACCGCGGCGACGCTTTGGAAATCGACGAGGCCTCGCGGCGAAGCCTCGAGATCACGCGCACGCTGCGCGACGGTCGGCGCGAGGGGTCGCTGCTGGGCGTGCTCGACCGCACCGTCTCGGCCATGGGCGCCCGTATGCTGGGACACTGGCTGGCGCATCCGCTGACCAACCTCGAACAGATCGAAGCCCGGCACGAAGCCCTGGCCGAGCTGGCGGCCGACGGAAATCTGGTCGACGATTTACGCCAGCGACTGCGGACGATCTACGACGTTGAGCGGCTACTGGCGCGAGTAACGACCGCTCGGGCCACGCCGCGCGACCTGTGCCACCTGGCGCGGACGCTGGCGACGCTGCCGCACGTCAAGGCCAAGCTCACCGGCAGAAGAGCGCCGCTGTTGGCGCGCTTGGAGGCCGAACTCGACCTTTGTCCCGAAGTCCGCGGCGCGCTCGATGCCGCGCTCGTCGACGATTGCCCCTTGAGCAGCCGTGAAGGGGGCTTCATTCGCCCCGGACGCTGCGCCGAACTGGATGAGTTGCGCCGGTTGGCCAG
>CAYWTU010000752.1:0-2649 GCA_964461275.1 uncultured Pirellulales bacterium
CTAGTGAATCGCCGGGCGACAAGGCAGAATAGTGCCGGGCGTTACTTGTCCCTGCGGCGTTCGACGGGTGAGTTGCACAACATGGCAGAATCCCACGGCTTTATCACCATCGTTTCCGGTCTGCCGCGCTCCGGCACGTCCATGATGATGCGCATGCTCGACTTGGGCGGGATGCCTGTCGTGGTCGACAACCTCCGCACCGCGGACGTTGACAACCCGCGCGGCTACTACGAATTCGAGCCCGCCAAGAAAACCAAGCAAGATTCCTCCTGGCTCGAGACCGCCGGCGGCAAGGCGGTCAAGATGATCTATCAGTTGCTGTACGACCTGCCGCCAGGCTATGAGTACCGCGTGCTGTTCATGCGCCGCAAGATGGAAGAGGTCTTGGCCTCGCAAAAGAAAATGCTCCAGCGATTGGGAACCGACAAGGGCCCGCAGGTGTCGGACGACGACATGGCACGGCTGTTTCAATCGCAGCTCAAAAAATTCGACCTCTGGCTGGCCGGGCAGCCGAATTTTCGCCGCCTGGATGTGCTGTATCATGAAATGGTGGCCGACCCGGCTCCGGTCGTCGACCAGATCAACGCCTTTCTGGGCGGCACGTTGGACGCGCGGGCGATGCGCGAAGTGGTTGAGCCCACGTTGTACCGCAACCGCAGCTCGTCATGATTCTTTCGGTGGATCCCTGCGAGCCAGCCCCGACGGAAATCTTTCAGGCGGCTACAGCGCTGCTGGCGGGGCGGCTGGTGGCGTTTCCCACCGAAACGGTTTATGGGCTGGGGGCTAACGCGCTCGACGCGGTCGCCGTGCGCAAGATCTTTGCCGCCAAGGGGCGAGTGGCAAACAACCCGATCATCGTCCATGTGGCCGACATGGCCGCTGCGACGCAACTGGTGACCGACTGGCCGACCGCGGCCCAGGCGCTGGCGATGCAATTCTGGCCCGGGCCGCTGACGTTGGTGTTGCCCAAGCGGCCGGAAATTCCCGACGTTGTAACCGGCGGCGGGCCGAACGTGGGAGTGCGCGTTCCGGGCCATCCGGTGGCTTTGGCGCTGTTGCGATCGGCGCGTGTACCCATTGCGGCGCCAAGCGCCAACGCTTCGCTGCATATCTCGCCGACCACCGCCCAGCATGTCCTGCGGAGCTTAGGCGACCGGGTGGAGCTGATTCTTGACGCCGGGCCGTGCAGCGGCGGGTTGGAGTCGACCGTGGTTGATCTCACCGCTTCACCGCCAAGGGTGCTGCGGCCGGGGCTCGTGACGCTCGATGCCTTGCGAGCGATTGTGCCCGAGATGGCGCCTTCCAGCGCAGCCGCGGGTGACGCGGCGTATACCGGCAGCGCGGCGCTGCCAGCGCCGGGGCAGCTTGCCCGGCATTACGCCCCGAGCGTGCCCTTGGAACTGGTCGATGCCCAGGCTCGGACGGTAGTCGACGCGCGATTGGCCAGCGGTCAGCGGGTTGGCTGGCTTTGTTTTGGGCCGCCAAGCGGGCAGGGCCATCCGCGATTGACCATCGTCGAAATGCCGGGAGTCGCTGCGCAGTACGCCGCCCGACTGTACGCTGCCTTGCATCAGTTGGACGACGGCTGCGTGGACCGGATCGTCGTGACGCTACCGCCGCTGGACGAACCGTGGCGGGCGGTGCACGATCGGCTCCGCCGCGCCGCGGCGCGTTGAACGACGTCGCCTAGGCGTCTCCTCTCAACAGCGCTTCGAGCTCCCCTTCGCCGACAATTCTGACTCCCAACTGGCGGGCTTTGTCAAACTTGCTGCCCGGCTCCGCGCCAGCGATCACCAGATCGGTCTTCTTGGACACGGACGAAGCCGCCCGGCCGCCGTGTTGGCGGATGAGGTCCTGAATTTCGTCGCGGCTGTATTTCTCCAGCGTGCCGGTGACGACCACCGTCTTGCCGGCCAGCGGCCCGCCGGTTGCGGCACGCCTGGGCGAGGTCGTGTCCAGACCCAAGGACTGCAATTGGGCCACGGTTTGGCTCCCCAGCGGACCGTGCAAATAGGCATGCACGCTTTCGGCAATGATCGGGCCGATTTCCTGCACCTGGCTGAGCTCCAATACGCTGGCGGCGCATAAGGCGTCGAGCGACCCAAATCGTTCCGCCAGCACGGTCGCCACCCTGGCGCCGACGTGACGAATCGACAGCGCGTTGAGCAGTCTCGCCAGGCCGCGCGACTTGCTGGCTTCGATTTGCGCCAGCAGATTCTCCGACGACTTCTGTCCCATTCGCTCCAGGCCGGTGAGCTGCTCGATCGTGAGCCGATACAGGTCGCCGTACGATTTGACCAACCCGTCGCCGACCAATTGGTCGACCAGCTTGTCGCCCAGGCCTTCGATGTCCATGGCGTTGCGCGTGGCGAAATAACGAATTCGCTCGCGCACCTGGGCCGGACATTCCAGGTTGGGACAGCGGATGTATACTCCGCCTTCGTCCTTAACCACCGCGGCGCCGCATTCGGGACACTGGCGCGGGAAGCGAAATTCGGGCAACTCGCCTGGGCGTTCGTGTTTCTCCACGCGGACCACGTGCGGGATGATTTTCCCCGCTTTTTCCACGACGACCACGTCGCCTTCGCGGATGTCCTTTCGCTGGATTTCATCGGCATTGTGCAGGCTGGCCCGACTGCCGATCGTGCC
>CAYWTU010000753.1:0-2645 GCA_964461275.1 uncultured Pirellulales bacterium
CAACTCGGCTCCATTTTCACAACGTCCGGAGATCCACGACTTAGCGTATACAACACAGCAGCGGGAGTCCCCACGGGCACTCCTTTGACGACGATTCAAATTCCTTCCGCCCTGGTTCCCTTGGGTACGGCGGCTTTTGTTACATTCGACGTAAGCGCGGCGGCCATACCCGTTCAAGTTGGCGACGTGCTTGCTTTTGCGGTCTCCACATCCAGCGATCCGGGACCCTACTTCTTACCGGATGACCCCGACACCGGCGCGATCGACGATTATGTCGCGGGTGCGGCGTACAGGCGCACCTTACCGGCCGGTCCGTGGCAATTGCTTTCGCCGTTCTCGGATCACGAATTCAGAACCTATGTAAGGGCAGTCCCCGAGCCATCGACGCTGGTTTCGGTGGGGATGGCCTTCGCGTGTTTGGGTTTGGCCAGCTTACGCAAGAAGATGCGGCGGACCTAAGCCGTTTCTCCACCTGCACGCCGCGGATCTGATATTTCCCATTGCTGGCCGCCGGTGTTTCGCGCGCTACTGGCCCGCGAATCTTAGTGCCCAACAAAAACCTTTTCGGCTGGCTGGAACCAACTGAAGTTGGAAGGCGTTTTTCAGATTATTCAGCGGCCTCTTAGCCGTCCCCTGGTTGGAAATACGTACGGCGCGTGAACGTTTGGTCGGAGCCGGCGGTCGATTGCTGCCGATTTTTACCGCTCGTTTTGCGACGGTTGCGACCCCCGCTGCGGTGGCTTACACTGGGGCGCTTCCCAGCGCGTCTTGGGTGGAATGGTGGTGTCTTGGGGGACACGACGCGCGGGAATACGGCGTCGAGAGGGGAACTGGCGCCATCGTTTCGCGATCGTCTCGGCTGCGCTGCGCGCGTCCGGAAGCGGCCCATCCATCAACCACCGAATACAGTCCACCCACTCAACAACGACGCGCCTAGAATCGCGCGCCAGTATTAGGAGCTTCTTGCATGGGCGCGTCTTCCAGCGCCGCCGGCGTCGGCGGTCAATTGCAAATCCGCTCGGGCGTTCAGGCCGCGTATCCCGATGTCTACTCGTCCGACGTTTTGACCGCGTTGAACGCCTTGGCGCCGTTGGCCGCCGATCGCGCCGCGCTCATGACCGCCCGCACGCAACGCCGGCTGGAGCGCAACCGCTCGAAAAAGCCGATTGCGTTTCTAGACGCCGGCGCCTGCATCGGCCGCACGCAAATCAAGGTGCAAGACGCCCGCGACGGCAATTTCATCGGCAGCGCCATTCCCGCCGACTTGCAGCGGCAATGGATTCAAGGCACCGGCCCAGCGGCCAAGCCGCACTCGACGCTGGAGAAGAGCATCCGCAACGTGGCGTACGCGTTACTATCCGGCGCCGACGGCTGGATGTTCGACGGCGAAGACGCTTTGGGGCAGATCGACACGATGTCGCTGGACAACCAGCGCAACCTCAAGCTGGCGATCGCCAAAGATTCGCAATTTCTCCAGGTTGCCGAGGAAGTGGCGGGCGAGATGAACGCCTGGGCACGCGGATTCCTTGGCCGAGAGATTATCGGCGACTGGAAGAAGCAGCTCGACTTCACCACCAAGATTTTCCGCTGCCGGGGGCTGCACCTGGACGACCGTCATGTGCGCTTAGCAAATGGCGAGGGTTTTCCCGCCTCGATCGTCGACCTTTGCTTGTATGTGGTGAACAATTTCCGAGCGCTGCGTGCGGCCGGCAGCAGCGTGGTGCTGTACCTGCCCAAGATTCAGACGGCCGAAGAAGCGGCCCTGTGGAACGACATGCTGGCGGCGCTGGAAAAGCACCTCGATCTGACGGTCGGGACCATCAAGGCCTACGTCCTGGTCGAGCAGCTTGAGGCGTCGTATCAGCTCATGGAAATCCGGGCTGCACTGGGGCCGCATTTCGTGGGATTCAACACCGGTCGCTGGGACTACATCAACGCCGTGGCCGACGCCATGTGCTGGGACGCCTCGTTCATCAATCCCAACATCGACGTCATCACCATGACCTACGGCTACATGCGGAACTACGAGGATCGCGTCCGCCGAGCCGTCAACACGCCGGACAAGCAAGGCAACTGTGCCTTGTGGCAAGGTGGCATGGAGCCAAACATTCCGGTAGGTTCCGAGGCGGGAGTGGCGGCCAGCATGAACAAGGCGGTCGCCGGCGCCGAGCGCGAGCAGCGCGAAGGGGCCAGCGGCAAGTGGGTGGCGCACTGGAAGATGGTGCACATCGTGCGGCCGGTTTGGGAGAAAGTTGGCCAGGCGAATCAACTTGGCCGCAAGTTCCCGCCGCTGACCTACACGGCCGAGGACTCCGCGGGCCTGTATCTCTTGGAGGGCGGGCCGCGGACGATTCGCGGCGCCCGCGATTTGATCAGCGTGGCGGTGCAATACGGCAACGCGTTTGGCCGTGGTTTTCAGGCGGCGGCGCTGAAACCGGCCGACTACTTCGGCAATGACGACGTGCTGTACCTGATGGAAGACATGGCCACCGGCGAAATCCGGCTGACCATTCTCTGGGAATGGCTGCACAAACAAGGCAAATTAACCGAGGACGACGCCGCGACGGGCGCCAGGTCTGGCGACACGTTTACCGTCGAGCTGTTCACGCGCCTGCTGGCAGAGGAATATGCCAAGCTATTGGCCG
>CAYWTU010000754.1:0-2641 GCA_964461275.1 uncultured Pirellulales bacterium
ACCCGCGAACAGAGCGGGTCCACCAGTTGAATCGCGCAATCGGTGCTGCTACCAATGCGGTTTTCCCCACCGGGATCCAACAGAAAGGCCCGCCCCGACCAGTCGCCGGTGGTGACCGTTAGATAGCTATACACCGCGCAACCTCTCGGCTTGGCCCGTCTCTGCTAGTATAGCAAGCAGACCGTCGACAGTGGCCCCCCGCCCCCGAAAAGTCCCCGCGAGAGAGGGGCCGCACCGACCGGTAGGCGGCGGCGCCACCGGCCTTGCTGGATGCATCGACTCGCCGGCTGGCCCGGCCGCAGACCAACGGGCGTAATCCATGAGTTCGCCATCCAACCAAGTCCCTAGCGCAGCAGTAGGAGAGAAACCGGGCCTGCTGCTCGTTGGCCACGGCACGCGCGATATCGACGGCCAGGTCGAGTTTCGCACCCTGGGTGAACGTCTGGCCGAGGAACTTTCGGATTGGGTGGTCCAGCCCTGTTGTTTGGAGTTTTCCGAACCCGACATCGCGGCGGGCCTGACCGAACTGGTTCGACAAGGCGTGACGCGCGTAGTCGCCATGCCTTTGCTGCTGCTGGCTGCCGGACATGCCAAGCGCGACATCCCGGCCTGGCTGGCCCAGGCGACGGCGCCTTTTCCACGAATTCCTTGGCGGCTCACAACGCATTTGGGCTGTCACGCGGAGTTGATCGATCTTTCGGTACAGCGCTACTCCGAGACACTTCAGAGGGCCGCGCCGCTCGCCGCCGAGGAGACGCTGTTGTTGTTGGTTGGCCGCGGCAGCACGGATCCGGAGGCCAACGCCGAAATGGCCCAATTTGCGCGCCTGCGCTGGGAGCGAGCGCCTACCGGTTGGTGCGAGTTCTGCTATACGGCCCTGGCCGAGCCGTCGCTGGAACGGGGACTTGAAATCGCCGCCCGGCTGCCGTTTCGCCGCGTCGTCGTTCAACCGCACTTGTTGTTCGCTGGCAGACTCCTCGACCGGGTGCGAGACGCCGTAGACCGGCGTCGGACCGCATCGCCAGAAAAAGAGTGGATGGTCGCCGAGCACTTGGGCCCGGCCCCAAGCCTGGTGCGCGCCGTTCGCCAGATCGTCGCCCAGGCATGAACGGCGGGTTACACTGGCGTAGGAAATTCGAGCGGGGCGTCCATGGCCTGCCTGGCAATCGAACGATGGCATCACCTGTAGGACACGCGTTGGTCGGATTGGCCCTAGCGGGACCGCTGGCGCCTGCGCTGCCGATCCGCTCGCGTCTCAAATGGTGCGCGCTCGTCGTCGTGGCGGCCAACGCGGCGGACCTGGATTTCGCCGCCGGCCTGGCGGTGGGAGACATCAACCGCTATCACCACGGCGTCACCCATTCGCTGGGCGCCGCGGCAATTTTCGGCGCCCTGGTCGCGTTGTTTGCCGGACGCTGGTGGCCCGATCGGTTGCGCGTGGCGCTCGGCTCGGCCTTGGCCTACGGTTCGCACATTCTGGTCGATGCATTCTCCGGCGGACAACGCGAATTCTTTGCCCGCGGATGTTTGCAGCCTGCTTTCTGGCCGTTGTCCGATCAACCTCTGCCGGTGATTTGGCCGCTGTTTCACGGCATCCATCACGGCGTCCGCGGCGACAGCCTGGCGACTTTTTTTCAGCGACTGCTGTCGATGAATAACGGCGTGGCGCTGGCGATTGAGTTCGCTTTGACGCTGCCGCTGGTCGTAGTCTCGTTCCACCTGGCCCAATGGCTTCGCCAGCTCGAGATGGCGCGGCAAGAAGGCGTGGCCATGGCGGCCGCCGAATCGGCGCCTCATGTCGAGACTGAGTTGGCGGGGTAGGCTGCGCTATCGGTTGTTCCGGCGCCGCCAAACCATACCGCACCCACATGCCGCTCCAATGAGTGCAAGCAATAGCCCGCTAGGCTCGGGTATCGGTGTTATGCCAGCCGCCGCTCCGCCGCTTACCGGGCGCGAAGCCAAGCCGAACGGGCTGCTTATGCCGTCAGCGGCATCGGCCCAGCCCACTGCCCGACCGTGCGGATTGAGATGCACCAGCGTGTTGGAAAGGTAGTTCGACACCACCAGGTTGCCGCGGTTGTCGAACGTCAGGCCGCTGGGGGTCGTAAGTCCGTCGGTCGAATCGGCAAACGTCGTTCCCACACCGGCCGTGGTAAATCGCATGACCCGGCTGTTGAGCGCGTCGGCCACGTAAACCCGACCATCGGGCCCGATCTCGACGTCCAGCGGCGCCAAGAGCCCATCGCCTGCGTCGGCAAAAACCGTCGAATTTCCGGCCGCGTCAAATCGCAGCACCCGGCTATGTCCCAAATCGGCGACGTAGGTCTGCCCCAAACTGTCGACGGCCAGACCGAACGGACTGGAGAGACCGTCCGCGGTGTCCGCAAACACGGTCCCCACGCCCGCCGGCGTCACTTTGACCAGCGTATTGGCCAGATAGTTGGCGACCATCACGTTGCCGCCGGCGTCCACGGCCAACCCGCTAGGGGTCAGCACGCCGTCGGCGGCGTCGGCGAACACGCTGGCGGCGCCGGCTGGCGTGATTCGCGTGACGCGGCTGCGCAGTACGTCGGCCACCAGGAGATTTCCCGCCGCGTCGTAGCGCACGTCCAGCGGCGACAACAGCCCGTCGCCCGCGTCG
>CAYWTU010000755.1:0-2639 GCA_964461275.1 uncultured Pirellulales bacterium
ACGAATGCGGTGCTCTGCCAATTGAAGCTACGCTGGCACTGTCGGTCGCCGACTTGCCGGCCCCCCTGCGCGCGGAACCACCCGGAGGGGCAGCTACTGCGAGAAGCATGGGGCCTTCCGCAACCCCTGGGCCACAACGGCGGACCTAGCCAAACCGCTGAACCTAGGCGATTCAAGTAAGTCCGTCAATCCCGCGGCCAAAGACAAACCATTCCCGCCAAGGGCACTTTGGCCGGCGCCTGCGACGCCCGGTGGCTACCTGTTCGGGCGCAAAAAACGGGGGCCTCTAGCTGCTAATTTCCACAATCAGCGTGGTGGGATGACCAGGGGCAAGGAAGCCACCCCACCGGAAGTTCGCTAGAGGCCCCGCGGGCCAGTCAAACGTCGAATTGTCAATCGGCCGGTGGCGTACAAAGTCACTCAGCCATCGCCCCTGCTAATGCACCTGGTGTGCCAGTCGAAAAATTCCTTTTCTGAGACGCCTGACTAGATTGATACACATGCCGTAACATGTTTTTTGGATTAAGTTTACGGTGTTTTTCGTGGCGCCAATCCTAGATCTAGACGGCGTCTCATGGGCTCGCTGGTTGTTCCATCTTGCGCAACGGGACGCGAGACGGATGGCGCGTTCCGCTACAACTCAAAACGCATCTTCGTCCCAAAATGAGATTTGGTGATTCTCTGCACGAAATTCCGCATTAGAGGACCAAACACGAACTGGACGCGTTGCAGCCCACGACGAAATTCACAATGCCGCGCAGCCGACTTGATTGATCGTCGATCACCGCCATTGCTGCGCGTCGCCGCTGGCTCGACGTCTGCCGAGGCCGTGTGGTAACGTCTGAGTTTGCCCCTTCCCGGACTGCCTGACCGAGCGACGTCGTGCCCGAACTTCCCGCCCCGCACAATCCGGTTTCGATCGCGTCGTACCGCTGCGGCGTCGGGGCGCCCCTGCTGATCATCGCCGGGCCATGCGTCCTGGAATCCCAGGAATTGGCGCTGACCATTGCGGCAAAGCTGAGGCAAATCGGCGACCAGTTGGGCCTGCAATTGGTCTTTAAGGCGTCGTTCGACAAGGCCAATCGCACCAGTGTCAGCGCCTATCGCGGCCCCGGGTTGGAAGCCGGGCTGGCCATGCTGGCGCGGGTGAAAAACGAGACCGGCCTTCCGGTGACCACCGACATTCACGAGTCGTATCAGGCCGCGCCGGCGGGAGAGGTTTGCGATATCCTGCAAATACCGGCGTTCCTGGCCCGGCAAACCGACTTGCTGGTGGCCGCCGCCCGCACGGGTCGCGCCGTGAACGTCAAGAAAGCTCAGTTTTTAGCCCCCTGGGATATGCAGCATGTTGTCCGCAAGCTCTCGGAAGCGGGTTGCCAAAACATTCTGCTCTGCGAACGGGGAACGACGTTTGGTTATGGGCGGCTGGTCAACGACATGCGGGCCATCGTGCAGATGCAGTCGCTGGGCGTGCCGGTGGTGTTCGACGCCACCCACAGCGTGCAAGAGCCGGGCGGCCTGGGCCACGCCACGGGCGGGAACCGGGCCATGATCGAGCCATTGGCGCGGGCGGCCACGGCCGTTGGGGCCGACGGACTGTTCTTTGAGACGCACCCCGAACCAGACAAATCGCCCAGCGACGGTCCCAACATGGTGCCGCTGGCCGAGTTTTCCGGCCTGCTCAAGCGCTTGCTCGCCATCCGCCAGACCGTGGAGACGCTGCGTGGCTGAGTCGCCGCCGAAATCGATCATGCCGTCCGACGAAGATCGCGCGCTGCGGCGGAGGATGTTGGCTATATCGGCCACGTTCATCGTGCTGTTCCTCTTGGGAATCTTAATTCTCCGCAGCCAAACGGAACGTCGCCGCATCGCCAACACAACCATTCGACAAGCCCAGCAAATCGATGGCCGATTGAGCGAGTCGCTGCTCGTGTCGGCCATGGAGACCTTGGACCATTTAGACGAGTTTCAGTCGCGCGAGATGGTTCAGCGGGTCATCGAGCGGCTCAACCAATGGCTTCGCTTGCAGCCGTTGGCGGGCAACTGGAATCCCGACCCGATGTTGCTCGAGTTGCCCGAGGAGCTGCGCAATCTGCCGCTGGCACGGCGCGTCAACGAAATGCGGTTGTCGGAGAACGACGGGGCGCACCTGCAAGAAGCGCTCACGTTTCGGGCCCTGTCGCGGAATGTCTGCGGCGACGAATCGGACGACGTGGCGAGGGCGGAACGACTGTTCGATTGGGTCGTCCGGAATATTCAGCTCGATCCACCTCCGGGCGACGCGCCTCGACCGGCTCATTCGCCGGCGCAGATACTGTTTTTTGGACACGGAAGCGTAGCCGACCGGATTTGGACGTTTATCTACCTGGCTCGGCAGGCGAACCTGGATGCCGTGTTGCTGCAGCCCATTGGCGCCAACTTGCAGGCGTCGACATCGCTGGTGGGCGTACTGACGCAAGATCAACTGTACTTGTTCGACGCCGAGTTGGGGCTGCCGATTCCCGGGCCCGACGGACAGTCGGCGGCCACGCTGGCCCAGGCGGCGGCCGACGACGCCATCTGGCGGGGGATGGACCTGGACGCGGAGCATCCCTATCCCGTGAAGGCCGAAGACATGGCCTCATGCCGGGCGCTCGTCG
>CAYWTU010000756.1:0-2631 GCA_964461275.1 uncultured Pirellulales bacterium
ATCGGCCCGACAGATCATGTCGTATACGTCGGGGTCTTCGGGGGGCACGCTGGCCAGGTCGAGCGCGGGCCCACCTGCGTCGCGAACCAGGTCGAAGCATTTGTGAATCGCGGTGAGCATTCCCAGCGCCAGGCAATCGACCTTCAATATTCCCAGTGCGTCCAAGTCGTCTTTGTCCCACTGAATGACCGTGCGATCGGCCATAGCGGCGTTTTCGATGGGAACCAACTCGCACAACGGCCCGCGGGTGATCACCATACCGCCGACGTGTTGCGAGAGGTGCCGGGGAAAACCTTGCAATTGGTCGGTCAACTCGATGAGTTGCCGACCCAGCGGCGTGCGGTCGTCGAGACCCGCCTCGCGGAGCCGTTGCGGCAAGTCGGACTCGTGTCGGTAACTGTCCATCGCCTTGGCCAAGGCGTCGACCCGCTCCAGCGACAAACCCAAGGCCTTGCCCACGTCGCGCACCGCCGATCGCGCCCGATAACGGATCACCTCGGCGGTCAGCCCAGCGCGGTCGCGGCCGTACTTTTCGTACAGATACTGCAAGACTTCTTCGCGCCGCTCGTGCTCGAAATCGACGTCGATGTCGGGAGCCTCGTTGCGCTCGCGGCTGACGAACCGTTCGAACAAGACGTCGATTCGCTCGGGATCGACCGAAGTGACCCCCAGGGCGTAGCAGACCACCGAGTTGGCGGCCGAGCCGCGCCCTTGGCAAAGGATGTCGCGCGAGCGCGCAAAGCGGACCAAGTCCCAAACGGTCAAGAAGTACGCCTCATAACCGAGGTCTTGAATAAGCCGCAGCTCGTGTTCGATCAGCCCACGAACCTTGTCGGGCAAACCGTCGGGATAGCGCTGGCGCGCTCCGTCCCAGGTGAGCCGCGTCAGGTGTTCCAGCGGAGTGAGCCCCGAAGGACATAATTCCTTGGGATATTCGTAGCGCAGCTCGTCGAGCGAGAACGTGCAACGCGCCGCCGCCTCCACGGTTCGGGCTACGGCGTCGGGAAAGCGAGCCAGACGCCGCGCCATCTCCGCCGGCGGCTGCAGGCAGCGTTCGGCGTTGGGCCACAGATGCGGCGCCGCCTCGGCCAAGGTCAACCCCAGCCGGGTCGCAGTGAGCACGTCGGCCAGCGCCTGACGTTGAGAAGCGTGATACAGCACGCCCCCCGCCGCCAACAGCGGCACGCGAGCCCGCATGGCCGCAGCGGCTAGTTCGGCAAGTTCCCGTGCGTCGTCGGGCCCTAGCCGGGGTTCGGCTAGAACGTACGCCCGATCGCCAAACACGTCGCGGTAGCGGACCAGCCAATCGACTTGGGACCATTCGGCGGTGCGTGCCGACAGATGCGGCCCGTCCGACCGCGCAACGTCGTCGGCCGGGTCGTGTGACGCCGCCGCTGCGTCGTCGCGGATCGGCAAAACGCAGGCCAACAGGCCGGCGGCGTGCTCGGCCACGTCGGCAAACCTCAGCCGACACTGGCCTTTGGGCGCCCGACGGCGGCCGGTGGTTATCAATCGCGTCAATCGGCCATAGGCCGCGCGATCGGTCGCCAAGAGGACAACCGCCGGGGCGTCGATGGGCCAAATCTCGGCGCCAACCAGCAAGTGTAGGCCGGCTTCCTTCGCGGCCACATGCGCCCGAACCACGCCGGCCAGGCTGTTGCGGTCGGTGACGGCCAGGGCGCGATAACCAAGCCCAGCCGCCTGCTCGGCCAACTCGTCGGGGTGCGACGCGCCTTCCAAGAAGGAATAGTTGCTCTTGGCGTGCAATTCGGCGTATGCGATCGTCGCTGTCTGTTGCTTTCCGGGCAACGATTCGGTCGCCGGCACGAGCGGCAGCGCGACGGAGCAGCGTTTGGCGGGCGGCGGTTCGGGCATGGCGCTGACCTGGACGCCATTGGCGGCTGTGCGAGTTGGGACCGACCAGATAAACGAATGGCTCCGCAGCGCCTAAAACCCGCGGTCGGCGCGGATGTCGTCGAAGTCGCGGATGTGGTAGTCGATTTTCACGTAGTCCAACACCTCGCACAGCCCACGCAACGCCACGCCCATTCCGTCCGGTCCGCTGAATCCGCCGAATTGGCCGCCCCCTTTGACGTGCGGCTCGAGATCCAAGAAAACGCCCGGGATGCCGCGGCGACGGAGCTTTTTTTCCAGCTTGGGCAAGTCTTTGGCAAAGTCGCGCAAGATGGCGTCGTGCCCCGAATGTCCCAAGTCGGCCGGGACAAAATGTTTCAACGCGTCTTCGTCGACATGGCCCGCCGTGCGGCGTTTGCCTCGCGACTTGGGCGGGGCGTAGTCCTTGATATGCATCCAGCCGATGCCCGGCTTCATCGTCTGATATTGCTCGTATAGCTCACGCGGAGTGTAGCCTTGGCAAAGAATATTTGCCGCGTCGAAGATCAGCACCAAGGCCGGGTGGTCCACTTGTCGGTGAATCTCGGCCATGAGTTGCCCGTTCTGACCCACCAAGTTGGCTTCCACCTCCAGGCCAAACGTCAAGTCCGAGCGGTGACACGCTTCGGCAATCTGGCCTAGGCGGTCTACGACCTCGGGCAGGTGCGCCTTGGGATCGGTCCCCTTGGGGTGATAAAACGAGAACCCGCGAATCAGTTTGGTTTCGAAGGCATGGGC
>CAYWTU010000757.1:0-2616 GCA_964461275.1 uncultured Pirellulales bacterium
ATGGCGCAGCGGGCCCGGGGTCTGTGGGGCGGACCCAAACCTGGATTCTTTCAACGCATCACAGCGTATGAGACTTGGTTGGCCGGCGGCGGCGCGGCGGCCATACAGTCTCACGAAATGACGGCGTTTGTCACCGGAGGCGTCCCTTTTTTCCGCTTTGACTCACCACTTCTGTTCACGCCGGGATTTACCGCCCTGTTCTTGGAGGGACCGGATCAGCCCGACGTTCCTCCGCGGTTGTACGACGCAACCCTGGAGGTGCGCCACTTGCGCCAGCTCACCGAGCGGTTGGGAATGGACTTGGTCGTCACCACCGGTGTGTACAGCGATTTTGAGCAGAGCAGCTCGGACATGGTGCGGGTCACGGGTCGGGCCGTTGCCGCCTGGCAATGGCGGCCCAAGACGCAACTCATCTTGGGCGTCGCGTATTTGAACCGCGGTAACTTGAAACTGCTGCCCGCGGTGGGTGCGATCTGGACTCCGAGCGACGATTGGCGGATCGAGGCCATTGCACCGCGTCCGCGCATTGCCCGCTGCTTGATGGCGACTGCCGACAGCGAGTTGTGGGGCTACCTGGCCGGCGAAGTGGGGGGCGGCGTGTGGGCCGTCGATCGACTGGACGGCAGCGGCGATCTGTTGACGCTCAACGATTTTCGCCTGCGGCTGGGTTTGGAGCGCTTTGTCCGCGACGGCCTCAAGGGCTGGTTCGAAGTCGGTTATGTGTTTGGGCGGTCGCTAAGTTACCGTAGTGTGGACCAAACGGTCGACCTGGCCGACGCCTTGTTGCTGCGGGCCGGGTTGGCGTACTGACGCGACGCAAAACCATGCAGATCGAACCAGGCCCGGCGCTGGTGCTTGTGAATCCTCATGCGGCCCGGCTGCGCCGCAGCGACTTGGCCGCCGCGCTGGTCGAGGCGCGAGCGCGTCGCGACGTTAAGATCGTCGAGACGCAAGGGCTGCGCCACGCGCACCGCTACTGTGCGGAACATGCGGGAAGGTATTCTCGGATTGCCGTCGTGGGGGGCGACGGCCTGTTCTCCGAGGCGCTCAATGGGCTGATGGAATCGGGCGCCGCCACGCCGCTGGCGCCGGTGGCGGCGGGGACCGGCTGCGACTTTGCCCGGGCCATGCCGGGTTACCCGGCGACGCTGTCGCGACTGCTCGAAGCGGCATCGTGTTATGCGGTTGATGTCGGACAGGTGACTGGTGCGACGGGCGAGCCGCGATGGTTCGCCAGCGAGGCAGGCGTGGGCCTGGACGCGGCATGTTTGCAGTTCTTGCCGCGGTGGCTGTTGTGGCTGAGCCCGCGCTGGGCGTATACCATCGCGGCCCTGGGCGCGGTGATGCAAGGGCGGGCTTTCCAGGCCCGCGTGTACTTCGACGGCAAGGCGGTCGATTACCAACGCTTGCAGCTCCTGGCGGTTTGCAATACGCGGTTCTTCGGCAACAACATTCCGATTGCACCCGACGCCAGCCCAACCGACGGCCAGTTCGACGTGATTACGATTGCCGACGGTTCTCGGTGGGAGTTGCTGGCCAACTTTCGGCTCTTGCAACTGGGCCGGCACCGGGAGCATCCCAAGGTTCAGCAGCATCGAGCGCGGCAGGTACGACTGGAAACGAAGTCGCGGCAACTCATGTGTCGCGACGGCGACGGCGACGACTGCCAGCCGCACACCTGGGAAGCGCTGCCGGGGCGGCTGAGCATCGTCGATCCACGTTGACTACGGTGCCGCCGGCTTCTGCCGCTGTTCGAGCAAGTACGCCAGCAGGTGGTAGAACTCCGACTCGGGGACAAGGTCGGCGACGTTGGCCGGCATGGGCGACAGCGGCATCGCCTGCCGGTCTTCGATTTCGTTCAAAGTGACCTGCTGTTCCTTGCCTTGCGAGTCGGCCACGACCAGCACGTTGTCTTCCTCGCGGAGCACCAGGCCTTGCACCGTGCGGCCGTCGGTCAGGGCCAGCGTGGTGCTGCGAAACGCTTGGTCGACATTTCCGCTGGGGTTGAGCACATCCTCCAGCAGGCGTTCCAGCCCGCGATTGCCAATTCCGTCCAGTTCCGGGCCAATTTTTTGCCCTTGCCCCGCCAAGCGGTGGCACGCGGCACAGTGCTTGACGAACACCCGTTGGCCCGCGACAACGTCATGCGAACCGCTTTGAAATCGGTCGCGGCGGGCGGCCACCAGCTCGCGCAGCCGGTGTTCGGCCGGCGGCAAGCCTTGGGTCAATTCGGCCACGCGGGCTTGAAGGCGCGGGACGTTGCGGCCGCTGAACCGCAGATTCACGCCCCATTCTTGCAGCAGCGTTGCCGCCGCCTTGCCGGAAGCGACGGCGTCCAAAAGCAGCGTCAGCCCTTCGTCGCTGCCGGCCAGTGCGGCGGCGATTTCCACCGCCAATCGCTCGGGCGCGGTGGCCAGCGCTGCCGCCAGCGCCTGTCGGCCCGGCAGTCCACCGGCGTTGGCCAGGTCGCGAGCCGCATGTTGGCGCAGCTCGATGGGAGCCGTGGACTCACTGACGACCTGTGCAAGCAAGACGGCGCTGCCCGCGCCGTCAATCGCCGCGCAGGCGTCCAGCGCCTGATTGCGCAGCGCGGGCTCCACGTCCGTTCGGGCGGCT
>CAYWTU010000758.1:0-2614 GCA_964461275.1 uncultured Pirellulales bacterium
GCCGGCTTGAATCTCGCCTGCCTTTTGGCGACGGGCGAATTCGCGGCGATATTCGGCGTAACGCTGACGACTGGTGAGTGGGCGAGAAGGCATGGCGGGCGAAACGTCATGGTGCGGGGCGGGGACGGCCGGGGCGACCAACGCGGCCTTGCATGTCGCCTCAGTATGGCGATGGCTGGCCGGCGGCGATAGGTTTCTCTTGGCTGTCGGATGGATTGCTCCAGCGGCAGCTCGTAAGGCGGCGCCTTGGCAAGCCCCATCACGCGGTCGCCAATCCCCGCAAGAACTCATCCAATCGGGCGGCGATCTTGTCGCGGTCGTAGCGCTCGACGGCGGCGGCGCGGCCGGCCGCGCCAAGCCTGGCACGCAGCGACGCGTCGCCGGCTAACTGTACGAACGCCCGTTGAATCGCCTGTAGGTCGTGCGGCGCGGCACACAGCCCACAGGCGGCCTCCTGCACGCGACGAACCGGTTCGCCGTCGGCCACAAGCAGAATGGGCAACTCCGAGGCCATCGCCTCGTAAATCTTGCTGGGCACGGCGCCGGGCATCGTCATTCCCAAGCTGATGATGGCCACGTCGCTGGCGGCCAACAGCGCCGGAACGCGATCGCGGGGTTGCGCCTGGGCCAAACGGACGCGCCCGATCCGCTCGCGTTCGATGCGCTGCTGCAAATGCTCGCGGACAGGCCCTTCGCCTATTAGCACCATTCGGCCCGGCGCATCCGCCGGCAGCGACTTGGCCAGGTCCAGCCATTGATCGAGCCCTTGAGCGTAGCCCATCAGGCCAGCGAAAGTGAAAATCGGGCCCGGCTCGTTCCCCAAGAGTTCGCGGGCCGCGTCGTCCGCCAGTTGTTTGCCGAATCGCGCCGGGGCCACGCCGTTGGTGATTTCAGCCGCGGGAGTGTGTGGCGCGCGGGCCCGCACGCCAGTCACGATCTCGGTCGACTGCCCGGTGCAGCCGGCGGCGTGTCGATACAACGACTTCTCCAGCCACTCCAAAATCCGCGACGCCAGGCCGGGTTTCATCAGTCCCATCCGCAACACGCTCTCGGGCCACAGGTCGCTGACGTTGAACACGTACGGACAGCGCCAGCGCCAAGCCAAATACCGGGCGGCCAAACCGATGAACAGCGGCGGCGACTCGACGTAGAGTAAATCCGGCCGTGGGCACAGCCCCGGCCCAAACCAACACGCGCTGGCGACAAACGACAAGTACGACACCAGGCGCTTGAAGAACCCTGATTTTGACGCCAAAAGCGGCACGCGTACCGTGCGGATACGGCCGACTTGCTCGACGCATGTCCGCCTAGTCGAGTATCCGTCGAAAACCTTGCCGGCCGGATAGTTGGGCAGGGCGGTCAAGGCCTCGACCTGCCAGCCGCGATCGATCAGCCGCTCGCCCAATTCGCTCAGCCGCGCCTGCGGCGCGCCCATTTCAGGCGGAAAAAACTGGGTCAGAATCAAGAGTCGCATGAGAAATCCGGAGTGATTTCGTTGGTCAGGCCCTGTGGCACAATCGACGACACGTGGCGGCCAACCCCGGGGCTAAATGGCCTCGCGTGGTTGTAGGGGACTTCGCCGCATCGCGTCCGAGATAAGGTGCGGTTCTGCGACGCACTTTGTCAACCGTCGCGACTCCTCTTACTTGAGTGCGCTTGTCAACTGCATGGCAGCGTCGGTTTCAGTGTACACTGGTCCACCGGGACAGACGGACGCGGGACCGACGAACGGACATCAGGCCGGCCCCGGGCAAGTTCGTTACGATAGCGATCTGGCCGCGTGTTCGACCGTGGCCGCGGTAGCGGGCGGCGTTTCTGGTCCGTGTCTGATTTCATTTCTTGTCTTTCCGTCCCAGCAATTTGCACGGTTCAGATGCGAATAGGCCATTGCTTCCGCCGCACCATGACGCTCGCGCTGGCGGTTTGCCTGGCAATACAGTGTTCGCCGGTCGTGCACGCGGCGCCTCCCGATGTTCCGGAGGTCACTGTCGTGGTGCCAACGAATTTCGGCGAAGACGCGGGGCAGTCGCTGGGGACGCTGTTCGAGGCCCTGGACGCAACGGGGCGGCCGGTCGCCGCCGCAGGATTCGTCGACAGCTACAACACGCAGGATCGCAGTGACCGCCGGTTGCTGCAGGCATACGTACGTACGGCGACTGATCCCGCATTGGCTCCAGACAGACTACCCCGTCCTACCGCCGACGCCGGTACGTATCTATTCGGGTTCCAAAACCGTTTATATTCTTATGGCCGTGGAGGCTCCGACGGTCGGCTGCGGGTTTGGGATGGCAGCCAGTGGCAAATCGACGACGCCACGCCGCCCCTGGCCGTGGAAGTTGGCGATGGGGTTCTGTCGCATTCGCCTCAGGCCATTTGCTTCAACGGGGCGCCGGTAGTGCAGACGTCGAACCAAGGCGGCGCACTGGCCGAGCCGTATTATGCCGACGGCTGCCTCGTCTGGCGACGCTACGACGTGGCCGCCCAACCTCCGCTGAATGAACTCCACGCAGCGGCCTGGCGTCCGGGCGATGGTCCCGTCGATCCAGCGAAGGTGGCCACACACACGCTCGGCACTCCGCGCGAGTTCGTCTATTGCTATGGGCAAATCGGCAAC
>CAYWTU010000759.1:0-2610 GCA_964461275.1 uncultured Pirellulales bacterium
GCACCAATATATGCGTTTTTCAGTGATGTTTCTTTGGCGCTCGCCGCGGCTGGGGACCATCGCACAGCTCCAAGTCGATCCCGAGCTGGGCGCGCGGCGTCATGAAAACGCATTTCGCCAACGGGTTTGAAGGCAAAGCCGCGGACTTCACCCGCACCGCCGCTGCCCCGGCTGCCGAGGACGGCAGAGAGGCTGCCAGCGCGACGAGCGCCGCCAACATGCTCGCCCGGTTTGGCGACAAGGGGCGGTCTGGTGCTCGAGCGCAGGCTACCGCCATCAAGACCGAGCCCGGCTCTCCGGTGACCTCGCCGGTTGACGGGACGGTCGTCTATGCAGGCGAGTTTCGCTCCTACAAGAACATTGCCATCATCAAGGGGGCCGACGGCAGCTATACGACGATCAGCGGCATGCAGGCCCGCGCGGTGAGCGCCGGACAGACGGTCAAGGCCGGCCAGGTGCTGGGAGAGGCGTCCACCTGGGCGTCGGTTGCATCCAAAAACCCGCAAGGCGAGGTGGTCGACCCCGGCAACCTGGTGGCGGGGCTTCAAGCGCCGGCAAGCCAGGTGGCCACCGGCCCAACCGCCATGGACGGCGGCGCGCTTGGCATCATGGGGGGCGGCGTGCCGGCGCCTTCGGAGGCAGCAAGGCCATCGGCGCCAAGCCCGCTCTCCGGTGGTCTTGGCATGGGCGGCATGCAGGGGATGGGCGGCCCGCCGGCAGCATCTGCCGAGGCCGACTATGCCGACGCAGGGCTCGGCGCTCGCGGGCAGATTGCGCGGGCGCTGATGGGGCAAGCGGCGGCGCCAAAAGCCGATCCGGTCAATGCAGGTATCGTGTCGATGAATGACCCGGAAGTGGCTGCCGCGTTTGCCCCCAACCCGAAAAGCTACACGTCCGAACCGCTCGGTCCGCTGTCGGGCTATGTTGCCGACGGCATGGTGGGGGATTTTGCACGCTACGCCCAAGGCGTGCCGATGTCCGATCCGCGCGCCATGATGCAGCGCGACAACTACATCGACGGCGATCTGGTCGGCGATATTGCCAACTCAGCAGCTCCTAACAGCGAGTCCGCGCTTACCGAGAGCGTCGGCGATATGTCGGCCATGCGAGCGCCGACGATGAACGCGCAGCTCGGCGAGCTTCAAGGCATGGGCTCCCCGCCAACCGCGCTAGGCTTTTCGACGCCGCTTGGTCCGGTGACGAGCGCCGACAGCTTTGGGTTTGAATCCGAGCCGTCCATGGCGGTTTCCGACGTGTCACCGGCTGCCGCTTCTGCTTTCGGGGCCTATGGCTCGTTCGGCGGCATTGGCGCTCCGGATGCAACGCAAACCGCCCTTTCTTATGGGCCGAGCGACTTTCTGGGAGCGCAACCCTCCGATGCGGTCGGTGAGGATGCCGCCCCGCCGGCCCCGACGCAGAAAGCCGATGTCTATGCGCCGGGCTTGCGCGACTTCAACAATGCGTTTCAAGGGTCCGTCAAAAGCGTCGGGCCGAAATACTCGAAAGCCATCGCGGCGGCGCTGTCGACCCCATCGCTTGCTAATCAGCTCGGCGTCGTCAACGCGGCCGAAGCCTACTCCAACATGAACGGCGTGCCGTCGCGGGCGGTTCGCGGGCTTCGCGCGCAGCAGATCGGCGACTTCGCCATGGCCAACCCGGCGCTCGGCGATGCCTTGGGTCTGTCGCTTGGGCAGCGCGGCCAGCAGGGGATTCCGGGGGGCATCGGATCCGATCCCTTCGGGGGAGGGGCGGCACCTCGCGCTGGCCCCTCGTTCGGGGCGGGCGGGGGCTTCGGGGGAGGCCCAGGGCAGCCGTCCGGCCCGTCCTTTGCGGGGCCGTCTGGCCCCTCTGCCGGCCGCATCGGCGCTGGCCCTCCCGGCGGGCAGCCAAGCGGCCCGTCGGTCTCAGGGCCGACCGGGCCGGCGGCTGGCCCGGCAGGCACGCGCTCGACCGCGCCGGGCGGCGGGCAGCCGGCGGGCAGCAACGTGTCGGCCGCCGCATCGGCAGCAGCGGCGGCGGCCGCGGCCGGAGCGCTTGGCGCCGGCATGAGCGATCCCATGGGACGTTTTGGGGGAATCTTCTAAATGGCCTTCACTTACGGATTTCCACAGCAGCAGGGGCAGACGCCTTCGGCCATTGCCCGCAAGCGGGCCATCGCCGAGAGCCTGCTTGGCCAGGGCATGTCCACCGCGCCGGTCGGGCATTGGACGCAGGCAATCGCTCGAGCCCTGCAAGGGGCCGCCGGTGGCTACATGGGTACGCGCGCCGATGAGGCGGACGCGGCGCTGACCCGCCAGAAGGAGCTTGAAGCCGCAACCGAGCGCGCCAAGGCCGAGGCCGAAAAGCGCAATACGCCCGTGTTTCATGAGCTGAGCGACGGCAGCATCGTCAACTGGAACCCCTACATGGCCGAAGGCGGCAAGCCGGTGGTGCTGAGCCAGGCGCGGCAGAAGGCCGATGAGTGGCACAAGCTCAACGACAGCATGATGTATCGGCAGGGCGCCGACGGGCAGCCTGAATTTGCGCCGGTTCCGGGGGCGGCAGCCGAAAGCGGCAACCCCTACGCCAACGAGTTCTCCAAGCAGTATGCCAAGGACTCAGCAAAGAAAA
>CAYWTU010000760.1:0-2606 GCA_964461275.1 uncultured Pirellulales bacterium
CGCAGTTTCTGGAGCAACTCGATGACGTCACGCAAGCCGCGCTCTTTGGCAATGTAGGCACGATCATCGCCTTTCAACTGGGGCAGCGAGATGGGCAGGTGCTTGCCGAGCAGCTCAACGGCCAGGTGACGGCGGCCGACTTGATGCAACTACCCAAGTATCGGGCCTACATGCGCATGCTCGTTGACGGTGTGCCGACGCGGCCGTTTTCCCTGGCGACGCTCCCCCCGAGACCGGCCGATCACCGAATGCAGTCGCCCGAGCGGGTTCGTCAGGCATCGGCGCGTCGCTATGGCAGAAGGGCTGCGGCCTTGTCGACCAACAGTCTCCCCTCTTCGCGCGCATGAACGACTCGCTGACCGCCGATTGGCCCACGTTCTATGTGCCGATGGACGGCGTCGCTGCGCTGCGATATCGGGCCAGTCCGGCGGCCGTCCGGCGCGTTGGCCATGCGCAACTTTCGAATGTTGTGCAGCGTGTGTCGGCGCAAGTGTTTGAGGGGCCCGATCGCCAGTCGATTGTTTCGATCGACCCACGGTCGGGTCTCGCGATTCTCAGCCTGTCCGCCGGCGCCGACCTCGCGCTCTGTTTGGCGACGGAAATCGACGATTGTGCACCGCACACCCAATAGCGGTCTGTCAATCGGCTCTGCTTGCGCTGTCTCGCGGCCCTTAGGCACGATGGGCATCCTTGTCGCGGACAGGGACTCGCTGAGAGTTCTGCTACTTCACATCACGTTTCTCTTGCCCACGGAGTGTGTGTCATGGCTCATTTGACGCAAGCCCACCAGCAGTTGTTCAAGCGCAGCGAAGACGAGCGATACGAAACGCTCGTCGACCTCTGGCAGTATTGCCAGACCCAGAAGGAGTCGTCCCAGGATCACTGGGAACAACCCTCGCGAATCCTCGCCAAACCCGACGGTATCGATCGTCTGCTGCTTGGCATCGGGACTGACGGAGCGTTCGAGATGACCGACTGGAGCTTTTCGCAGCTCTGCCGACTGGCCGGTGTCAGTAAGGACACGGTCAACCGGCTGTCGGCCGACACGGCGTCGCGCGTCTTCGGCGAAACACTGCCTCGCGGCACGAAGCCGCTGCAGATGTTCGAGCAGAGTGGACGAATTCGCTCGATTCACACGGCCAGCTACACCCGGCTCTACAACGCCGACCTGCTGACCATGATCCGCGAGTTTGCCACCGACTTCCAACCGCCCCAGAAGGGATTCAACGGGGCGACCGGATTGTATGCGGGCGAACAGGATATGTTTGCCTTTCTGATCGACCCGCTGGGCTGGGCCGAGATCGACGGCCAGGCCTTTGCGCCCGGATTCTTCGTCTGGAATAGCGAGGTAGGCCGGCGTTCGGTCGGCATCTCGACATTCTGGTTTCAGGCGGTGTGCCAAAATCACATTGTCTGGGACGCCGTTGAAGTCGAAGACTTCACCCGCAAGCACACGGCCAACGTGCATGAATGCTTTGCCGAAGTCCGCCGGATCATCGAGCGCCTTGTCGCCAAGCGCGACGAGCGGCGCGATGGTTTCGTCCGCGTGATCCGTCAGGCGATGGTGCAGACGCTTGGCGATGATGCCGAAGAGGCGCTCAAACAGCTTGCCAAGCACGGGATTCCCCGTGACCTGGGCAAGCGTGCCTTGGAGGTGGCCAAGGAGCAGGGACGCTTCACGATCTTCTCGGTCGTCGACGCCCTGACCCGGCTCACCCAGGAGCTCAAGTACGCCGGCGACCGTACCGAAGCCGACCAAAAAGTGGCCGGGCTCCTGAGCCTGGTCGCGTAACTCTCTGGCAAACCGTTTGGAATTCTCAGCAGGCCCCATGCTCGTGGCATGGGGCCTTTTTTGAGCGCGCGGGGGCGATATGGCCGAACCCGGGCCTGCTGCTGGAACTGGCTTGCCGCACCGAGATCGTGGTATACTTGGGATATGTCTAGCACCAGCGAAAACATTACCGAGGCCGACATCCTCTCGGCCGTGGTCGCCGCCAACGAAGGTGACCTGCCTGCCGAAGCGGCTCGGTCCCTCTTGGGTCTGCATTTTCGCGACCAGGCCACGCGACGGATCAACGACCTGGCCGAGCGGCAGCAGCGGGGCGAACTGTCGATCGCCGAGCAGGCCGAGTTGGAGAAATATCTCCGCGTCGGCGAGTTCCTGAACCTGGTTCAGGCGAAGGCGCGACTCTCTTTGTCACGGCACGACCAGCCGGCCAACTAGCGCATGGATGCCGCGCTGCGCCAGCAAGTGTGGGAGCGAGCCGATGGGCGGTGCGAGTATTGCCACCTGCCCCACGAACTGGACGTGTTGCCGTTTCAGGTCGACCACGTGCGACCGATCAAACATGGCGGCTCCTCGTTACCGGAAAACCTGGCCCTCAGTTGCCTAACGTGCAATGCCCGCAAAGGGCCGAATCTCTCGGGCATCGACCCTCAGACCGACGCCGTCGTCCGACTGTTCGATCCGCGTACCCAGGTGTGGAGCGAGCACTTTCGCTGGGACGGTCCCAGGCTGACGGGCCTCACGCCAAGCGGCCGGGCCACGATCCGAACTCTGGCGATCAACGACCTGGCGCGCGTCGAACATCGGAGACTGTTGTACG
>CAYWTU010000761.1:0-2606 GCA_964461275.1 uncultured Pirellulales bacterium
TGGGCCGCGTCAACCGGCCGTCGCTGATGGTGTACGGAGGGACCATTCGGGCCGGTTGCTCCGGCGACCAGAAGAAGTTGGACATCGTCTCGGCGTTTCAAAGCTATGGCGAATACCTGGCGGGCACGCTCGACGAGGAGCAGCGGCAGGACGTTGTGCGGCACGCCTGTCCGGGGGCCGGCGCGTGCGGCGGCATGTACACCGCCAACACGATGGCCAGCGCCATCGAGGCCATGGGCATGTCGCTCCCCTACAGCTCTTCGATTCCGGCCGAAGACCCGGACAAGCTCAAGGAATGCATTCAGGCCGGCGCCGCCATTCGCACGCTTTTAGAGCGCGACATCAAACCCCGCGACATCATGACCCGCCGGGCGTTCGAGAACGCGATGGTGGTGATCATGGCCGTGGGCGGTTCGACCAACGCCGTGTTGCACTTGCTGGCCATGGCGCGGGCGGTGGGAGTGGAACTGACGATCGACGACTTCCAAAAGGTCAGCGACCGCGTGCCGTATATTGCCGACCTCAAACCCAGCGGCCGCTTCGTACAGGAAGACCTGCACGCGGTGGGCGGCACGCCTGCGGTAATGAAGTATCTGTTGGAAAAGGGGCTTCTGGACGGCGACTGTCTGACCTGCACCGGCCGCACGCTGGCCGAAAACCTCCGCGAATTGCCTGGCCTTAAGCCGGGCCAGGAGGTGGTGAAAACTCTCGAAAATCCCATCAAGCTGACGGGGCACATCCGAATTCTCAAAGGCAACCTGGCGCCGGAGGGGGCCGTGGCCAAGATCACCGGCAAGGAAGGGCTCGTCTTCAGCGGTCCGGCCCGCGCGTTCGATTCGGAAGAGCTGATGCTGGCGGCACTGGAGCAAAAGAAGATTCAAAAGGGCGATGTGGTCATCATCCGCTACGAGGGGCCACAGGGCGGACCTGGTATGCCGGAAATGCTCACACCCACGTCGGCCATTATGGGCGCCGGATTGGGCAAAGACGTGGCGCTATTGACCGACGGCCGTTTTTCCGGCGGATCGCACGGATTCATCGTGGGGCATGTCTGTCCCGAGGCGCAGGTGGGCGGGCCGCTGGCGCTGGTGCGCGACGGCGACCGAATCACCATCGACGCCGCCAAGAATCTGCTGGCAGTCGATCTCAGCGAAGGTGAGTTGGCTGCGCGCCGCAAGGCCTGGCAAGCGCCGCCCTTGAAGGCCACCAAGGGGCAACTCTTCAAGTACATCAAAAGCGTCAAGAGCGCCAGTTTGGGCTGCGTTACCGACGAGTAGCGGCTGTTGACGTCGCGCTGCCTTCGACGGTCTATCGTGCTTCCCGCCGCACGTCGGCCAGGTACGACTCGAGCAGGTTCGCTGCTTGCTTATGACCCTCCGGCGAGAGGTGCACCGGGTCAAGGAACATCGCGCGGCTGAGGTGGTTCTTGGCCGCCAATCGGACCGATAGGTCGGTCACCTCCACTGACAGAGCCTGCAACCGCTCGCTCGCTCGACGGCGAAAGCGGGCATACTGCTCGCTGTCCAGACGCCCGGTTAGCGGATGATCGGGCGGCGGGCCGGTCAGTTGTCCCGCCTCGGGTTGCAGCGCCACGATCAACCGTCCGCCTTGCCCAGTCACCAGCCGGTGCATTCGCACAAGATTATCCACATAGGTCTCGGCGGCGCGGTCCAAAAACTCTTCCGGGTAGGGACCGACGGCCGGCTCGGGCGCCGTGTGCGTTAGCCAGCCGAGCGCCCGGCTGCGGGCCAGACACGTCTTCAGCCAGGCGGCTGTAGCGGCCCGCGGCTCGAGTTGCGTGCGGCGATATTCGGCCAGGCGATTCTCCATGATCTGAAAGCTGCTGTTCACGCCGCGCACCGCGTGCTCTTGTCCGGTGGCCTGATGCCACAGCGTGCCGTCGTAGCAGTCGTTCCAACCGTCGCAGGCAACCACCAGCGCCGGCTTGAGGTCTAGAAGCCTGAGCGCGACCAGCGCAGTCTCTTGGCCGGAGAGATAACCGATGGCGCCGCCGTTGACCACCTCCAAGTCGGGAAATCGGTCGGCCAAGAGCCGGCAGAACGTCATCTCCTCGGGCACGAACATTCCGAACACGGCCGAACCGCCGACCACTGCGACCACCGGCCGCGGCGATTCCCGGCCATCGCCGGAGCGATTCTCGTTCGCGGCTGCGCCGTCGTCGCTGTGCGAAATCTCCGGGCCGCGCAGGCCCAGCGAGTTGATTCGATAGCGATTGCCACTGCCGGCGGCGGGTCGATTTTCAAAGTGCAACAGCGGCGACAGCGTCAGTTCCATGCCGTCGGGATGGCCGCCCAATTCGCGGCCGTCGTGGGTCAACAGGTGCAGCGCCCAGGTTTCGGCCGCGGCCTGCGGCGACGTCACGTGCGGCGCCGTAGCGAAATCGGCGACCAGTATCGCCGCCACGACAGTCAGCGCGATTGCCAGCAGACCGATCCGGGCGAGGAGGGGTTGGAGGCGGTCTCGTGCCGGGCTGTGAGTTGACATAGCAGCACGCTCCTGGAAACGCCCGAGTTATGCATCGAACGAAGAATCTCAACGAGTGGCTTCCGGGACGGCGTCGCCCTACTACCACTCGGGTCGAGCCG
>CAYWTU010000762.1:0-2602 GCA_964461275.1 uncultured Pirellulales bacterium
GATGGACGACGATTTCAACACGGGCGGCGCGGTCGGCAATCTGTTCGAACTGGTTCGCGTGCTGAACAAGTACATCGACACCGAGAAACTCGAGGCCTCGGGGCCGCCTGCCGCCAAAGTGGCCGTGCTCCGCACCGGCGCCAAAGCGGTTCGTGAGCTGGCGGCCATTTTGGGCCTGTTCGAGTCGCCGCCGGCCGTCCGGCATGGCGCCGACGACGCCCTGGTGGGCCAACTGCTCTCGCTCTTGATCGACCTCCGCAACGCCGCGCGGAAGGCCAAGAATTTCGGTGTGGCCGACCAGATTCGCAACGGCCTGGCGGCCGCCGGCGTCCAATTGGAAGACCGCCAGAACGCCACCGAATGGTCGTTCGAACAGCCCCAGGAGCTACCCGACAAGCTGATGCGGTTGGTGATCGACATTCGCGCCGCGGCACGGTCGGCCAAAGACTTCGCCACGGCGGACAAGATTCGCGACGGCCTGGCGACCGCAAATGTGGTGCTCGAAGACCGGCCGGATGGGACCGAGTGGTCGGTCAAGGCATAGCCGATGTCGCCAGACCGCCGCCGAAGCCGCCAGACTTTGGCGCGGCGTTCCAATGCCAAATTCCGGCGGGTTTAGCTACAGGATTCGGCGCAGCGTTTTTTCGACAAGGTATTGGTCATGGCGGTAGGAACCCCATTGCCGCGCGTCCTGGGAATCGACCCCGGTCTGAACGTCACAGGGTATGCCGTGCTCGAAGTCGGGGGCAAAGGACCGCAGTTGGTCGAGGCGGGCGTCATCCGCGGCAAGACGCGCGAGAGCCTGACGGCCCGGTTGGCGGAAATTTACGCGGGCCTGACTGAGGTCATTGCGGCGCTCCATCCCCAGGCCCTGGCGCTGGAACAACTTTATTCACACTACGACCGTCCGCGGACCGCTATCCTCATGGGCCACGCCCGCGGCGTCATCTGCTTGGCCGGCGCGCAGGCCGGAATTCCCGTCAAGCACTATCCCTCAACGCAGGTCAAGCGGATTCTGACCGGCAACGGCCGAGCGCCCAAGTCGCAGATGCAACTGGCGATTCGAACTGAGTTGCGGCTCAATCAAACTCCCGACCCGCCCGACGTGGCCGACGCGCTGGCCATCGCCCTTTGCCACTGCTATCTGCACCCCGATTGGAGCCGCCTGTCGCGCCGACGACAGGCGTAGCGCCGCCCATACAGGGCGCCTCCCGCGCCCAGAAGGCACATCGCGAGCGAACTTGGTTCGGGCACACGGGCCACGCGGAATTCGGCTGTCACCGGGAAATGGTCCGACGGATATTTACCGTTCACGCTGGAGCGCACGATCGAAGCGTCGATCGGCGTGAACTCGGGCGAGTTGAGGATAAAATCAATCCGCGACCCGAACGGGCTGCCCGAGTAGCCGTGAAACGTTCCCTCTTGGTTGGTGCGCACCGGAAAAACCTCGCGATAGCTGTCGCTCAGCGGCACGCCGCCCGGATCGAACTCACCCAGCATTGTGCGAACCACGGTCGACGACTCACTGCTGTTCAAATCGCCCAGAATCAGCGTTGGCAAGTCGCCTGCCAACGTCGGCAATCGGCTACGAATCAAGGTGGCCGAATACTGGTTGGCCGTGCTGCTGACATTGTCTAGGTGCGTATTGAGCACCAGCAGCCTTTGCCGGCTGGCTAGGTCGTCCAGCACCACCCACGAGGCAATCCGCGTCGTGCCGGCGCCGGGGTAGACGCTGCCTGCTGTTTCGGGCGTAAGGCTCAGCCAAAACGTCCCCTGGTCAAGTCGCGTGAAGCGGTCGCGGCGATAGAAAATGGCTGCATATTCACCGGCCTGATCGCCGTCCTCGCGGCCGATACCGTACGAGTCGTACGCGGTCAGCCCGTCGCCGTCGAACATGCCGGCGAACCCCTGGTATTGAAAACCCAACAGCTCTTGCGTTCCCAAAATGTCCGGGTCGTACGACTCGATCACCGCTTGAGCGCGAAACCGCCGGCTATCCAGCGGGTCGTCAAGGTTGAACCAACCGTTGACGCCCAACAGGTCGTCGGCGGTCCCCGCATAACGGACGTTGAAGCTCATGGTGCGCAGCGACACGTCGGCGGCGCTGGCCGTGCCGATGGCCGCTAGCGCCAGGGCAACCAGCGTCCGTCCCACGCGAATCCGCGGGGCACGCCCAGGCCAAACGAATACCGCCGATCTCACGCCAATTGCCTTTCTTTCCGGTGAACCTGCCCCCAGGCAGAAACACGCGCCAGCACCGCTGGCGCAACGCACGATTCTCGCCTTGACCGCGTCGCCACCGATACAGGATTATCCGCCGCCCCGCCGCCGAACCGTCGGCGGCCAACTGACATGTTAACCGCCCGCGGACCGTGTGGCATGGGCTGTGCGAGTCGGGCAGACGTGTTGGGCGAGGATTCTCCGTTTCTTTCCACAATGAGGCGCCGCTAATGAAGATCTACAACCTGATTCGGCCTGCCGCGCGTGCGGCGGGACTGGCCTGGCTCGTGTGGCTAGGCCTGGGCGGAGGTGTTGCCACCGCCGGGCACGTCAGCGTGTTTACGCTCGACGTTCCCAACAGCATTCTAACCGTCAGCGGGCT
>CAYWTU010000763.1:0-2602 GCA_964461275.1 uncultured Pirellulales bacterium
GGCAAATGATGACCAGCGTGATTGGAGTTCCGGTGGCCAACAATTCGTGCCGATGGGACGGCTGCACGGGCTGCACGTTCGAAATCAATGCGGCTGCGGTCGCACCGTTGCCGAGCAGGCCCGTGGCGAATGCCTAGCCGTGGCCCGGCCGTTTTCGCTTGCATGCAAGCCGCAAGTTATTACACTAAAAGGTCGCCAAACCACCGGACCGCTGCCCGCTAATTTCCGTTGATTCTTAGCGCACCCTAGGGAGTTGGTTGTCGGACTCCAAAAAGCAATTTCCGCCGAACCTGCGGCGCTTGCGGCGCCTCGTCGACGGCATTTGTTGCCGGTTGCGTTCAGGGCCCGCGCGATGAAACGTGTTTTGCAAACGGCTGGATGGACGGCGCTCATCGCCTGGGGAAGCCTGGGCGTCCGTTGCCTCGCTGTTGCCGAAGAATCGGCGCTGCCCGAGTACGGTCGGCACCAGTTTGCCGACTACGAGCGCGAGCACTGGTCGTTCGTGCCGGTCCGTCGTCCGGCCATTCCCGCCGTGCAGCGCGCCGGCTGGGTTCAAACGCCCATCGACGCCTTCTTGCTGGCCGAGATGGAAAATCGCCAAGTTGCGCCAGCGCCGCCCGCCTCGCCGCGGACGCTCTTGCGGCGGGTCTATTTGGACCTGATCGGACTGCCTCCCACCCCGGCCGAACAACACGCCTTTGTCGCCGATTCCTCGCCGGCCGCATACGAGCGGGTGGTCGATCGCTTGCTCGAGCGGCCCGAGTTTGGTGAGCGTTGGGCCCGCCACTGGTTGGACGTCGTTCGTTACGCCGAATCGAACGGTTACGAACGCGACGGCGCCAAACCGTTCGTGTGGCGTTATCGCGATTGGGTGATCGACGCGATCAATGCCGACCTGCCCTACGATCAGTTTGTGATCCAGCAACTGGCCGGCGACGAGGCGCCCCATAGCGGGGCCGCATCGCAGACGGCCGCGACGTTTCTCCGGCTGGGGCCCTGGGACGACGAGCCGGCCGACCCCATGGTCGACCGCTACGAACAGTTGGACGATGTGGTGGGGGCGGTGTCGGCGGCTTTCATGGGGGTCACGTTGCGCTGCGCACGCTGCCACGACCATAAATTTGAGCCGTTCAAGCAGGCCGACTACACCCGCGTCTTGGCGGTGTTCGAGCCACTCAAGCGGCCGCAGAATGGCCGTACCGACTTGGATCGTTTCGTGGGCACCCCGCAGGAGTTGCAGGCGTTTCACACGGCCATGTCCGCTGCCGACACGGTCATCGCCGAGTGCAAGCAGCAGATGGAAAAAGAAATGTCGGCGGTTCGCACGATCATGTTCCGCGAGGGCAAAACACAGCTTGGCCCCGAGGTGATCGCCGCGTTCGAAACGCCGGAGGACAAACGCGACGACGCCCAGAAGCGGTTGGTCAAGGAACACGCCAAGAAACTCGACGAAGAAGTCCTGGTCGCGGCAGCGCCGGATGTCGCCGAGTTGCTCAAATCGCTGCAGGAGCGGATTGAAACAACCGAAAAATCGCGGCCGATCGAGCCGCCCAGGGCCTACGTCTGGATGGAGGAACCGGGGCAGGTTGTCGAAACCAAGTTGTTTGAGCGAGGCGATCCATATCGACCTCAACAGGTCGTGGCGCCCGGACTGCCGGGAGTGCTGGTCGATGGCCCGCCCCCCGCCCCGGTCCCCACGGCCACGACGACCGGCCGGCGATTGCAGTTGGCCCAGTGGATTGCCTCACCGACAAATCCGCTGACCGCACGCGTCATCGTCAACCGATTGTGGCAGCATCACTTCGGCGACGGTCTGGTGAGCACAGAGAACGATTTTGGGATGATGGGGGCGGCGCCCACGCATCCGGAACTGCTTGATTGGCTGGCGGCGGAGTTGGTCGACGGCGGATGGCGACTTAAGCGGCTGCACAAGTGGATGGTCATGTCCAGCGCCTATCAAGCAGCCGCCGCCGTGAACCTCGCACACGAGGAGCGAGACCCTACGACTGAGACTCTGTGGCGATGGAAGCCACGGCGGCTTGAGGCCGAGGCGGTGCGCGACGGCATCTTGGCGGCGTCCGGGCAACTCAATCCGGCCCACGGCGGGCCGAGCGTATTTCCCACGATTTCAGCCGAAGTGTTGGCCAGCCAGTCGCGGCCGGGGCTGGGTTGGACGCCGTCGCCTGTCCATGCAGCGCAGCGGCGGAGCGTGTATGTGTTCGTCAAACGAACCTTGCCGCTCCCGGAACTCGAGGTGCTCGATCTGCCTAGCTCCGAAAGCCCTTGCGAACAGCGCATGGTGTCGACCATCGCGCCGCAGGCGTTGACCTATCTGAACGGCGAATTCGTCAATACCCAAGCGCAACATTTCGCCCAACGATTGGTCGCCGAGGCGGGGCCGACCTTCGGCCGACAACTCGAGTTGGCTTTCGAGCTAACGGTCTGCCGCCCGCCCACGAGCGACGAGGCGGCCGCCGCCCAGGCCTTCTTGCAAGGCCAATGGGGCGACGAGCAACCCGCGGCCGGCGGCGAGGCGCACCTGCGGGCTCTGGCGTCGCTGTGCGTCGTGCTGCTCAACAACAACGAATTTGTCTATGTTGAA
>CAYWTU010000764.1:0-2596 GCA_964461275.1 uncultured Pirellulales bacterium
CGACATCGTCGGGATACTCATCCAAGATCTGCTCGAGCCATTCCTCGGCCGCCGGGTAATCGTTCATTTGCAACTCGATGTTGGACAGGGCGAACCGAGCGTCGCGAACGACATCGCGGGCGGCCGCGGATGTGTTCACCGAATCGTACTTTTGGATCAACTCTTCGTAACACTGTTTGGCGGCGTCGTAGCGCTTGGCGTGGTAGTTGACCCAGGCCAGCCGCGGTTGGATGAGAAACACCATATCGCCGAGTTTGTCGGCGTGGCGTTCGGTGCGGGCAATCGCCTCGCGGGCGGCGGCGAGGGCCTCGTCGGTCTTGCCTTGCATTTCGAGAGGGCCCGCCAACATGAAATGGAAGTCAGGCCGGTCGGCCGGAATCGCCTGCTTGTCGATCGCCTGCTGATAGACGTTTGAGGCCTCGCCGAACCGTTCCGCCTCGACCAAACTGAAGCCCCAGTCCTTGTAGATTTCAACCACCTGATCCGCCGGCGCTACGGCCAGCGCCAGCGCGTAATACTCGTCGGCTAGCGGATAGCGCTTGGCTTGGATCGCCACGGCGGCCAACGCCAGCCGGCCCGCCAGCGGCAGACCATCCGGTTGTTGGGCGTCTTGTTGCCGGCGAGCCTCCTCGACCAGCGCATCGACCAAGGCCTCGTCCTTGGCCGCCGCTTCAACCTCGTCGCGCAGCGGCCGCAGGTCGCCCGCTTTTTCCACGCACAGCTTCCACAACTCCAACAGTGCCGCGGCGTTGCGGTCTTCGCGGTAAAGTCGTGCCAGCGCGGCGAAGACGTCGGTCGTCGGTCGCTCGCTCAGACTGGCTCGATACAACTCGATCGCCCGCGGACGATTGCCCGCTTCCAACACCTTGCCGGCCAGAAAATAAGCCAGCACCAAATTCTTCGGGTCGGCGGCAATGGTTTTTTCCAGCCGCGGCACGAGCTCCGCGGACTTGTCGCCCAAGGCCAATAGCTCGGCCAACAGTTCGTATGGCCGCACGCCGCGCGAAATCTCCTTGGCGTCGAGATAGGCTTGTAAGTGCGCCAACCCATCGTCCGCTTTGCCCTGCCGCAAGTCTAATTCGGCCAGCGCGTAGCCGTACAACGCCGGATCGGGACTCGTGCGTTGAGCCTCCTCGAAGGCGGCTTGAGCTTCTTCCAGCCGGCCGGCCAATAAAAACACTTGGCCGAAGCGGCGCTGCGTGGCCGCCACGTCTTTGCCGGCCAGTTGTCGCTTGGCACGGCCCTTGAGACCGAATTTTTCGGGATCGGCCAAGGCGTCGCGAATCACGGCCATCGCCGCGGCGGCCTCTGCCACCTGATCGTTGTCGACGTACAGCTCCGAGAGCGCCGCGTGCAGCAATACGTACTCGGGCGTGTGGGGGTCATCGCGCAGCGAATCGCGCACCTGTTCGTAAAGCTTGATGGCGCCCTTGGTGTCGCCCTGCGACGCCAGGTGCGCCGCCAAACGCTGCATCATCTCCGGGTCGCCCGGCGCGATCTCGGCCGCCTTGAGCGCATAGCGCACACCCTCCGACGTTCGGCCCATGCCAAACGCCAACTGTACGATCGCTTGATAAACGGGAAGCGCCTCGGGGTCGAGCCGCGCGGCCCGCTGGTATCGCCGCAGTGCGCCGGCCAGGTCTTGCTTTTGCTCCAGGGCCCGTCCCGAGGCGAATAAAGCCAGCGCCTCGAGGCGGTCGTCTTCCTCCGTTGTGCGGCCCACCTTGGGCACAAACGGCGTGAGCGGATCTTCAAAGTCGCTGAACGGCGGCAACGGCGGCGGGTCGTTGGAAGCGACTGGATCGGCGCCGGCAACGACGGGGCAGAATACGACAATCGCCCACAATGCCGCACGGTACGGCAGCTTCATAAAGGCATCGTCCCAGTGGCGCTTCATGGCAGTTTCATCCTGAACGAGGTTCGATGGCCACCAGGGGAAGACAATCCCCTGGCGCCCGAGCGCATTGTATGCTTTGGCAGGGTGGGCAAAGAAGGCGGGTTTTACCGGTCGTTGGGGTCACGAGGGCCGTGGCGGGTGGGGAAACTGTGCTCACGGCCAGACGCCCCCTGGTCGATAACCCTTGCGTCTTTTGCCCGAAATTCCACCGGCGGCGGATCCGCTGGCGCTGGGGCAATTGGTTTGGTCACGGACGGCGCGGAACTTTCCCCACCGCCCAGGCGTCCAGAGTGGCCAAGCAGTTTCCCAACTACCTCCGTCTGCACGTCGAAGAACCGACGTCACCGCCTCCCACGGCCGGTGACCACACGGTGACCGCACGTCTGTGCGGCGCCTTTCGCCGGGCGACGGGTTGGAAATTGAGTTTTCGCGAAGGTTCGCCCCCGAAGTCGCTGACCGGCTCGTGCTGGACCGTCAACGTTTGCGACGACCGGGGTCAAACGACCGGTTTCCTGCAACTCGCGCGATCAACCTCGGGCAATGGGGGCAAGGCAATCGATCAAGTGGCGGCCCGGCTGCTGGCCGAGAGTCTTGCGGCCACACTCAGTCAGCTGGTCACGGCCCAACGAGCGGTCTGGCGGCGCGAAGCGGAACTGGCCGCGTGTGTTCCGGTGCTGCCGCAGCGAGACTCCGACGCCG
>CAYWTU010000765.1:0-2592 GCA_964461275.1 uncultured Pirellulales bacterium
CGTCCAAGGGCCAGATCGGCAATAGATTCAACAGGCCCCAAAAAATATTGACCCACAGCAAGTCGTCGATCAGCACGACCAGCCGCATGTCGTCTAGCGCCCGCGATCCGCCTAAATTGAGCCCCAAAAAGTCGCCCTGGGCGTTCGTCAACCGGCAGATCGCGATCACCGCAAAGGCCAGCACAAAACCGGCCCCTGGTCCCGCCGCCGAGATCAACAACCGGCACCAGGCGGTATTGTAGGTCGGTCGATACAAGGCCAACCCGCCAAAGCCGTGGAGTACGATCCAAGGTTGCCAGCCGTACGACCGCGCCGCGAAAGCGTGCCCCAGTTCGTGCGTCAAGATGGAGACGAACACCACTGCCAGCCAAATGATGCCGCGGGCAGCCGGCGTGATGCCGTCCTCGGCCGGACCGCCGAATGCCAGCAGAGCCGTGATGACCCAGAACATGGGCGAGACGCGTATCGGAAAACCGAACAACGAGAAATGGACATCGAATTCCGAGGGGGGCGGTTCGCCGGGGAGCATGGATGCACGTCAAAGAGAAGACGACAAGGGCAACGCGATCGCCGGGACTGGTTCACGAGGGGGGCGGTTCGGTTACCCTCTGACGAGTGTAAATCCGCAGCCAAGATTCGGGTATGGCCTGGCCTGCCGTTGTGCGGCGGTCGGCCCGCGTTTCTTCATAGGCCAACGACAACCCGAGTTGCCGCGCCCAGCCGTCCAGCACCGTCGGCGGATAGCGGCCCGCGGTGGCTACCACTAGCGGCGGTGGGTCGTTCTTCCGCCGCGCCACGTGTGTCGCGTCGTAGAAATGATAGTCGCCGCCGGGGGGCACGATGTCGGTCAAGGCGTACAGCCATTCGCCGTTCATCACGGTTACGTCCCGCAGCACGGTGGCATCAGCTGCCGAGAGGCCGCGGACCTGTGCGAGGGCGCTAGGCAAGGCCCGGGCCAAGGCCAGTTGTTCCAGGTTGGGCCGCCGGCGCACGTCGGCCGCCGATATGGCGACTCCCTGTACGAGCACAGGCACGAGCGCCAAGCCGGCCGCAGCCAAGAGCGCGTGACGGCGGACGGAAGACCGAGCGTCGTCGGGTTCATCGCCAGCGATTTCGCTGCGTCCCGCCAGCCAACTCCAGTGGGCGACGACAAGCACGGCCCAAGGGATCGCCATCTGGACGTAATGTGGGAAACTGCGAACGTAAAGCGGGGCCATGTTGCCGACCAATAGTGCGACCAACCCAAGGTGCAGCCACGACGCCTTGCGAAACAACAGCCAACCCCCCAGCAGGCCCGCGGCCGCCAGGGGCATGGCCGGCCCATTGGTTTCGAGCAGGTTCAGGTACAGCGACTTGAAGCCGGCGGCGCCGTACGAGGCGGCCTCGCCACCGTAGCTGGCCAGTTGTCGCAGCAACGGCGTGGGCGCCTGGCCGGTGCAGATGGCGAACGCCAAGAACGGCGCTGCGGCCAGCGCCAAGAACCACAGCGGCCGCGACCAGCGGCCACCGGCGGTCCCTTGGCGCGAGTCGCCGGTGCCGGCGCGATGCAAGCAGACCAGCGCCAAGCCCGGTATCGACAGGACCGCATATTGCTTGACCAGGAGCGCCAGTCCAGCCGCGAGTCCAGCCCCGATCGCCCCCCGCCGGTCGCCCCCAAGACATCCCCACAGTGCCAACAGCAAATACAGGTTCTGCCATGGTTCGAGCCCCACGGCCAGACCCTCGGCACGGAGACTCCACAACCCGCCGACCGCCGCCAGGCACAGGGCCAAGGACGGATTACAGTTGGCGTGTCGCCGTAGCAGCAGCGTCATCAGGCCGACGTTGACCAAATGCACGGCGGCCAGGACGGCCTTGATTGCCCACGGCCGATGTAGATTTTCAGACCCAAGCAGCGAAAACAAGTAATACGCGCCGGGCGGATACAGCGACGGAAAATCTCGAAACGGAACCTCGCCGGTCGCGACGCGCCTTGCCAAGGGAATGTAGTAACCCGCATCCGGATTGAGCGGCGCAGTCCAAATGCCGGCGGCCATCTGCCCGACGAGCAGCATCCACAGTCCGAAGCCAACCGTTCGCAGCACGCTAATGGTCTCTGGTGCCAGATGCGATCGACGGGGTATTCGAGCCAGACAAACAACCTACTCGGAGCACTGGAAACAACTGGAGTTAGGGGGCCGTTGTCAGGTTGTTTGGCGTCCTTTTAGTTTTTCACGCGTCCGCGAAACGGTTCGGCGCCCTGCCAGCCGGCGACGGCCGGACCGCTGCTTTCTACCTTCATTCCGGGGAAGAAATGCGGACGCGGAATGGCCGGCGGTCGCCGGGCCAACTCGGCCAGGAGAAACTCGGCTGTCCGCTGCGACGCCCCTCCGTGCGCCACCTGGGCCTTGAGCGCAGCCAAACGCTCTACCAGCTTCGCGCGGGCGGCGGCGTCCGTCAACCACAGGGCGGCGTGCCGGGCCAATTGCCCAGACTTGTCCTCGCAGGTCAGGTACTCCGGGAACAATGCCTCATCGGCGTCGGCGCCGTTAGGGTCATAGGGCACAACCTGGGCTGGGACCCGCTCCTTGGCAGCCAGAAGATTCACCAGCG
>CAYWTU010000766.1:0-2591 GCA_964461275.1 uncultured Pirellulales bacterium
GTCGAGAACTTCGACGCCGAGTTTTTCGGCTTCAGCGCCGCTGAAGCCGCGCGTCTCGATCCGCAGCACCGCCAATTCTTGGAATGCGCGTATGAGGCGTTGGAAGACGCCGCACTCCGCCCGCGGGCGGCCGAGCAGCGAGTCGGCGTGTTTGCCGCCTCGGGAGTCAATCTCTATGAGCGGCAAATCGGGGCGCAGCCCGACCTGGCGGGAAGTTTCGAACAGTCGCTGGTGGCGGGGGCCGTGGACTTTCTTGCCACGCGAGTCTCCTACAAACTGGACCTGCGTGGACCGAGCCTGACAGTGCAGACGGCCTGCTCCAGTTCGTTGGTCTGCGTTCATTTGGCGTGCCAAAGCTTGCAGGCTCAAGAGTGCGACGTGGCGCTGGCGGGCGGAGTTTCGCTGTGGACGCTGGAGCGCCGCGGTTACCGCCACAGGCCAGGCGAGCTCACGTCGCCGACCGGCCGTTGCCGCGCTTTCTCGGCCGACGCCGATGGCATGATCTTCAGCAACGGCACTGGGGTGGTGGTCTTAAAACCGCTCGGCCGCGCCTTGGCCGATCGCGACCCAATTTACGCCGTCATTCGCGGGTCCGCCGTCAATAACGACGGGGGAAACAAAGCCAGCTTCATGGCCACGGGCGCCCAGGGTCAAGCGGAGGTGATCGCCGCGGCATTGCATCGTGCCCAGGTGCGCCCTGAAGATATTGGTTACGTGGAGTGTCACGGCACGGGAACCGTCCTGGGCGACGCGGTCGAGTACTCGGGTTTGACCAAGGTTTTTGGCGCTGCCGCCGCGCGACGGTCGCCCCGTTGGGTCGGGTCGGTAAAAAACAACGTCGGCCACCTAGGTGTGGCCTGCGGCGTGGTGGGGCTCATTAAGACGGTTTTGGCGGTGCAACATGGCCAATTGCCCCCCGTGCTGCATTTCGAACGGCCCAATCCGCACCTTGATTTTGCCCGCGGACCGTTTCAAGTGAATCGCAGCCTCGAACCATGGCCTCAGCAAGGCGTTCGACGCGCAGGCGTGAGTTCGTTTGGACTAGGGGGCACCAACGCCCACGTCATCATCGAGTCGGCTCCGGAGTCCATTGTTGCGCAGCCCCCTGAGGCGACGCCTGAACTGCTGCTCATCTCGGCGCGGTCGGCGGCAGGTCTCCAAGCCGCCTGTGGCCGATTGCGGACGCAGTTGCGGACGGAGCAGAACCTAGCTTTGGTCGATGTGGCGCATACGCTGGCCCTCGGGCGACGCGAGTTTGCTTTTCGCCGCAGTATCGTGACCAGCGACACCGAATCGGCCTGTCGTCAATTGGGCCGCCCCGAGAGCCATCCATCGCCCGCCCGCGCGTCTTCCTATTCCATGGTCTTGGGCCCAGACGCCGATCTAACAGAAGTTCAATGGCAGTCCCTGCTCGCAGGCGACCCCAAGGTGCGGGCCGCTTATTCGGAGGCCTGCGAAACCGCGGGCGGTCTGGCCGACGCTGCCGCTTCCTTGAAAATGCCTGTGGATAACTTGCCGGCAGAGTTCTTTGCCTTTGCAAGGGCTTACGCGATGGGCAGCCGTGTCTTCGAGTGCGCCGGTCGCCCCGCTCATGTTTTGGGCCTGGGGCTCGGCAAGCATGCCATGGCGGCGCTGACGGGCGCTTTGCCGCTTCGCCAGTCCGTGCTGGAAGTGCTGCGCGAAATCGGCGCCGTCCGCGAGATTCAAGGTGACGATGCGACTTCCCAATGGCTCGGAACGTCGGCTGCGCCGACAACCATGCAACCCAGCGCAGCGTTGCCCGTTTTCCAGCCGGGAGAGTCAGCGGATGCCGTTTCAGCGGGGCTTGCGTTTTTGGCGGCGGCCGAGGAGCCGGTGGTCGTGTTGGATGCTCGGCTCAGGATCGCGTCTCAACCGTCCATGGCGGCAAGGTCCGAACCGAAACTAATCTTTCTGCAAAGCCCGGCCGCGGCCACCGCCGACGCGGTGGCGCTGCTACGGGCGATGTGCGGCAGCCTTTGGGAACGCGGGATATCGCTCGATTGGGCCAAGCTCAGCGGCGAACGCCGCGCAAGGAAGTTGCACCTTCCTACCTATCCGTTCGCACCCCAACGACACTGGATCGAGCGTCCAACTGTCGTCGACGGCGAGAAGCGGTCGCGGGCAACTGGGCGAGAAACACCGGCTTCTGGTCCAACGGTTCGAGCCAACCGCGGGCGCCTCTGGACGAATCGCGCCAGCGGTTGGCTTGTACAGGCTCTGAGACAGCAACCGACAGAGGCGCAGGCGCCGTTTCTAAAGGATCAAGTTCGCCTCCTCCTCCGCGAAATGCTGCGCCTTCCACCCGAAGCGGCAATCGATCAGGACTGCGGCTTTTTGGAACTCGGCCTAACTTCGCTTGACGCGCTCGAGCTGGTTGGGGTTTTAGAATCGGCGCTGGACATAGCGCTGCCGGCTACATTGCTCTTGGAGCACCCGACCTTACGGAAGCTTTCGGCACATTTTCTGGAAACTGAATCTGCTCCGTTCTCCGTTTCTCGCTCGGAAGAAGTTCCAGGTTAGGGCGGCGATGCATTGCGGCGGGACAACAATTGTTCGTGACGGGAGGAGAC
>CAYWTU010000767.1:0-2586 GCA_964461275.1 uncultured Pirellulales bacterium
GCGCTGATGCTGGCAGACGCGGCGTTTGGTCAGACGCCGTGGCGAGGATGGCTCGACGCCGCACTAGCGACCCCCCTTCAGGTCTATCTGGGGTGGCCGTTTCTGCTGAGGGCGTGGCGGCGGCTGCGGTCTGGGACCAGCAGCATGGACACGCTGATCGCGCTCGGTACGAGCGCCGCTTGGATGGCCGGATTGGCGAACCTGGTTTGGCCCGCGACCGATGGCCATCACGGCAGCATGTACTTCATGGACGCCGCCATGATTCTGACGTTCGTTACGTTGGGCAAGTACCTGGAAGCGCAAGCCAAGAGCCGCGCCGCCGAGGCGATTCATAGCCTGATGGACCTGGCGCCCCGGCAAGCCGTGGTGTTGCAAAACGGACAACCGACCCATATTGACGTCGATCGGGTAAAGGTCAACGACATCCTGGTGATTCGTCCGGGCGAGCGCGTTCCGCTGGACGCCAAGATTCGCAGCGGCCTGGGAGGCCTCGACGAATCGTGGCTGACCGGCGAATCGATCCCCGTGGAAAAGAACCCCGGCGACTTGATCTATGCCGGCACACTTAATGCCACCGGGGCCCTGACCGCTCGCGTGCTCCGGCTGCGGCCCGATACTCGACTAGCCCAAGTAGCGTTGTTGGTGCGCCAGGCCCAAGAATCGAAGCCGCCAATCCAGCGATTGGCCGACGCCGTGGTCGGTTGGTTTGTCCCGGCCGTGTTGGTCGTGGCAGCCATTACGCTGGGGGCGTGGTGGTGGTCGGGCGACGCGCCGCTGGCAATCCGCTCGGCCGTGGCAGTGCTGGTGGTGGCGTGTCCTTGCGCTTTGGGGTTGGCGACGCCGACCGCGGTGCTGGTGGCCAGCGGGCGCGCCGCTCGGATGGGAGTGCTCGTCAAAGACGCCGCCGCGTTGGAAATGGCCGGACGGGTGAGCGACGTGTTGTTGGATAAGACGGGCACCATCACGGAAGGCCGGCCGCAAGTGACGATGGTGCTGCCTTTGGCGGGCTACTCGGCCGACCAGGTGCTGGCGAGCGCCGCCGCGGCCGAATCGATCAGCCAGCACCCGCTGTCGCGATCGATCATCGAGCGGGCGCGGCGCGAGAAGGTTGACTTCGAAGCGGCCGAGACGCTGCAAACGGTGGCGGGACAAGGCGTCGTCGCCCGGGCCGGCCAGCGGACCATTTTGGTGGGGAACGAGCGGCTGTTGCAGGCCCATGGCGTCGACCTGGCCGAGGCGGGAAAACATCTGGCCGCCTTGCGCGAAGATGGCGAGACGCCGCTGCTGGTGGCGGTTGACGGTCGGGCGATCGGCACGGTCTCGGTGGCCGACGTGGCAGCGCCGCACAGCGCCGCGGCAATCGCCGAACTTAAGACCCTGGGACTGCGCTTGGCGCTCATTTCGGGCGATCATCCGCAGACAGCCGCTGCGGTGGCCTGGCGGGTCGGCATCACCGACGTCACTGCCGGCGTCATGCCGGAACAAAAATTGGACGTCGTCCGTCAACGTCGTCAAACCGGGCGCGTGGTGGCGATGGTCGGTGACGGTATCAACGACGCGGCCGCGATGGCCGAGGCCGATGTGGGGATCGCGATGGGCGGCGGGGCCGATCTGGCGATCGATGCCGCCGACGTCGTGCTCTCCGGCCACGACCTTCGAGGCGTCGCTCGGACGATCCGCCTGGCGCGCGCCACGTTGCGGACGATCAAGCAGAATTTGGCCTGGGCGTTTGCCTACAACGTGTTGTTATTGCCGGTAGCGGCAGGGGCGTTGGTTCCGCTGCTCGGGGCCGAGTGGCGGCTCCCCCCGGCGGCCGCTGCCGCGGCCATGGCCGCATCGAGCGTCAGCGTTGTCACCAATAGCCTGCTGTTATCGTGGCGACGGATTTAGTGTCAAGTCGTGACGAAGAGGCCGACCTATTAATTCCACCAACCGCGTCAACCCTAAACCGACCGGCCCCTGGCGCCAGAGCTCCCAAGAATGGAACGTATTCTTCGGTCATTCCAAGCCCGTTGCCTTTGACGAAAGACCCACCATGCATCACCGAAGCTTGTTGATTCTGACCCTTTGTGCCTTGATGGGCGGCGCGTTGACTTCGCTCGGCCAGAACGAACCGCCCGGCGACGACGCGGCGCTGGAAGCGCTGTCGCTGCGGCTTCGCAATTTTCTGCAAGACGTATCTGTAGGTGAAGCGGCTGAAGCGTTCGACACATTGTTGGCGGGTGGGCCGCTAGCCGGACAAAGCGATGCGGTGGAGCAATTGGTGGAGCAGGCGGAACAACTGGAGGAAAAGTACGGCAACTGTCGCGGCTTCGAGCAAATTCGCGTCCGTCGCTTAGGCGCCGACGTTGCGCTGTTCACGCATGTATACAAGTGCGAACAGTTGCCCGTCGCGTGGCAATTCACGCTGTACCGCACCGCGGCCAGATCCGGCGCGGCGCCCGGGGCTGATGGCTGGCACGTCGTCGCCGTGCGATTCGACACGCAATTGGACAACCTGAGGCCCTGATCGCGGCGCCGGTGGCGATGTCGCCATCGACGCGCGTGGGCGAACTTCGTGGCGATGCGCTCCTTGTCCACCGCTCA
>CAYWTU010000768.1:0-2584 GCA_964461275.1 uncultured Pirellulales bacterium
CGAATCGGTGACCCGTACCCTGACGGGCCCGTTGGCGCTGCTCGCGTTCAAGCCCAGCGCCGTCAGTTGCGACCATAGGAGCGTGGGGTTTACGCCAACAGCGTCGCCGAACACATCGTCGCCGTTGACGTCCCAGGAATAGCTGACCAAGGCCGGTCCGGTCGGGTCGTAAGACGCGCCGGCGTCGAGCGTCAGGCTGGCCCCCTCGCGCACGACATACGGCCCGCCGACCGCCGCCACGGGCAAGATGGTGTTCGCTTTCCAGAGTTCGCGGCCATGGACGCCGTCGTTGGCGGAAAAATAGAGAGTGCCGTTGACATTGATGAAATCAGACGCCGCCGATCCCAGGACGCCCGGCTGGATATCCTTGACCAACTGCGTACCGGAACAAGTTCCGTCGGTGCGCCACAACTCCTCGCCCGCCAGGCCATCGTTGCCGTTGAAATACAGCCAACCGTTGGCTACGTAGAGTTCTAGGTTGTTGTTTCCTCCGCCGCCGGGCAGAACGTCGCGCACCAACTGCGTACCCGCGCTCGTGCCATCGCTGACCCACAATTCGGTCCCGTGCGTCCCATCGTTGGCTAGGAAGAAGACGCGGTTGCCGACGACGGTCAGCTTGGTTGGATAGGAATAGGCGGCGCCAGGGTTGATGTCTTTGACCAGTTGCGTGCCGGAACAGGTTCCATCGCTGCGCCAAAGCTCGTGCCCATGTACGCCGTCGTTTGCGGTGAAGTAGAGAGTCGAGCCGATGACGGCGCCGTGCGAAATCAATGGTCCACTATGACTCGCCCCTGGATTGATGTCCTTGACTAGAAACGTTGCGGTCGAGGCGCCGTCGAGTCTCCAAAGCTCCTTGCCATTCAATTCATCGGTGGCCCAGAAGAGTAGTTGACCGGCAATGTTGTAGATGCCCGGATCGCCGAACCCCAATGCAGTCGGCGACAAGTTCGTGATGTTCGTCGTGCCCGACGACTCACCATTCGTCTTCCACAATTGCCATCCCGAAGCGCCGCCATTGGCGACAAAAACGGTCGTGCCATTCCATTCGGTGAATTGAAGTGGATCAAAGCCGCCACTCCCTGGATTCAGGTCGCCGACCAACGTCGTGCCGGAGGGTGTGCCATCACTCTTCCAGAGTTCGTATCCGGTCACGCCATCATCGGCGCTAAAATAGGCGACATTGCCAATGTTGAAATAGTACCGGAGACTCTCGAACGGCGGCCCGACAGGAAAGGGACGAAGTTGTCTCAACATACTGGTGCCGGAACTCGTTCCATCGCTGGTCCAGAGTTCAAACGAAAAATTTGGTGTCGCCCAGAAGTAAAGCCGCTCATTGATGTTTGTATTGAGGTAGACGGGGGTCGAGCCGCTTCCTGGGTTGATGTCCCTGACCAAAGTAGTACCGCTTGCTGTGCCATTGCTGCGCCAATACTCCTGACCACTGAATCCATCGCTAGCGGCGAAAAACAAATCGCCGTCAAGACTCGCAAGCTCTTTGACATTGGAGCCGACGGTGTCAATCCGGATGACTCGCACCAGGCTCGTATCCGACGCGGCTCCGTCAGTTCGCCACAGTTCCGCACCCGCCGAGGCGCTCGTTCCCCGGAACAGCAATGTCGTCCCCACGGGCGTGAGCAACTCCGGCGAACTGACCTCCGTGCTCAGAAACAACGTCCCGGAACTTGCGCCGTTGCTGGTCCACAGCCGCTTGCCATTGCTGCCGTCGTTCGCCGAGAACAGCATCTGGCCCGCGAGATTCGTCAGTTGACTTGGGTATGATCCAGCGCCGCCCGGACGAATGTCCTTGACCAGCGCCGTTCCCAAACTCTCGCCATTGGATTTCCACAACTCGACTCCCGCGGCGCCATCATTCGCGGTGAAATACAGCGTTCCCGAGACATTGGTCAAGCTGGTCGGCGACGAGCCGGACGTTCCGGCGCGAATGTCACGGATTAGCGCCGTGCCCGTACTTGTGCCGTTGCTCTTCCACAATTCCTGTCCCGTCGCACCGTCGTTCGCCTGGAAGTAGAGCAGGCCGCCGACGTTCGTCAGTTGGGCTGGCAGAGAGCCGCTGGCGCCCAGACGGATGTCGCGAACGAGCGTGGTGCCCGTGCTCGTGGCGTCGCTCTTCCACAACTCGCTGCCTGCGACTGCGTCGTTGGCCTGAAAGTACAACGTCCCAGCCACGTTCACCAGGTTCTTGGGATCGGAACTCCCCGTACCCGATCGGATGTCCCTAACCAAAGTCGTTCCCAAACTGCCGCCGTCGCTCTTCCACAGTTCGATGCCCGTGCCGCTAGTGTCGGCCGCAAACAGCACCGAGCCATTCAGTTCCGTCAGGTGCTGGGGACTCGAACTCGCGCTCCCGGGACGAATGTCACTGATCAGGCCCGTTCCCGTGCAACTGCCGTTGCTCTTCCAGAGTTCGACTCCCGCGACGCCGTCGTTGGCCGAGAAGTAGAGCGTGCCCCCGACGTTGGTCAGCAACTTTGGATAGGAGCCGTCGGGTCCGGGCCGAATGTCTTTGACCAGTTGGGTGCCGGCGCAGGTCCCGTCGCTTTTCCAGAGTTCGTGCCGGTTGCTC
>CAYWTU010000769.1:0-2573 GCA_964461275.1 uncultured Pirellulales bacterium
GGCCTCGGCGGCGCGCAGGCCCAGGGCGATTTGCTGCGCCCCCTGGCCCAGCAGCCGTGGCAGCGTCACGCAGAACGTCGTGCCTGAACCGGGTTGGCTGCGCGCGGTGATCCGGCCTCCGTGGGCCTCGACGATGGCCTGGCAAATACTTAATCCCAGACCGGAACCGCGCGCGTGATTTTCACGCGGCCGCGATTTGTCGCCCTGATAGAATCGCTCGAAAACGTGAGGCAAGTCCCAGGACGCGATGCCCGGTCCATTGTCGTCGACCGTCAGGCGGACGACGGCGGGGGCATGATCGATTTCCAGCCCGACCACGACGCGACCTGACGGCTGCGTGAATTTGAGCGCGTTGTCCAGCAGATTGTTGACCACCTGTCTTAATCGCACTGCGTCGCCGGAGACGATCCCCGGACCGGACGTACGAGCGATCAGCTCGATTTCGCGGTCTTCCGCGATGCCACGAAACATTTCGACGGCTTTGCGCGTCAGGGCCTCGAAATCGACCGACTGCGCCGCCGTTTGGGTCTGGCCGGCGTCGGTCTCCGCCAACAGCAGTAGTTGATTGACCAACTTGGAGAGTCCCGCGCACTCCTCCACGACGTTGTACAGCAGCTCCTGATACTCGGCCGGAGTCCGCTCCCGGTTGAGCGCCACATCCACGGAACTTCGGATGGCCGCCAGCGGCGACCGCAGTTCATGGGCGGCGTTGGCGACGAAGTCGCGATGGAGCGTCAGGTAGTCGGCAATGCGATCCAAGAGCGAGTTGATCGTGGCGGACAGGCGGTCAAGCTCATCGCCGGTGCCGCGATTGGGCAATCGTTCGCGAAGTTCGCTGGGTCGCAACTGCTCGGCCGACTGAATGATCCCCTTGAGCGGCTCGGTGGCCCGGCTGGCCAACCAGTATCCGCCGAACGGCGCAATCACCGACAACACGGCCCCCACCGCCAGCATCAGTTGGCTCAACCGGGAAACGTCCTGTCGAACGTGCGCCAGTGAGCAACCCACGCGGATGGAGTAGGCCGGGGCGCCGGGCAGCGATATCTCGGCGGTCGACCAGGTGAAACCGCCCGACGAAATGTGTCTCAAGCGGCCGCGGTGTTCTTCCACAAGGTCCTTCGCCGACGGCGTATGCACGCTGGACCATTGGACTTCGCCTTGCTCGTTCAATAGCTGCACGAACAAGTCGCGATGAGCGTGGCCGACCGCCTTGCGATCCATTTCGGCGCGAATTTCCGCCATGTCGGGATAGAACTGCCGAACCGCCAAGGCCAGCTCGTGGGCGTCCTCGTCCAATAGCCCTTCGGTTTCATAAATCAACATCCAGCGGAGGCCTTCTCGCACCGCCGCCAGCGTAATGAACACGGTCAGGAGCACTATGCAGGTGTTCCAGAGCATGAGGCGAAAATGCCAACTGTGCACGCCGTGGCGAAAGGTGCGAACGCCTCCTTTCCAGACCGGCGCGGCGGCTTCAAGGCGCGAGAAGGGCATAGCCGCGGCCTCGGATGGTTTGGATTAGCGAACGATCGTAACCGCGATCGAGCTTGTTGCGGATGCGGTTGATGTGCACTTCGATGACGTTCGTCGTCCCCTCCCAATCAGATTCCCAAAGTTGCTCGCAAAGCATCTTCCTCGTCACCACCTGGCCTGCGTAGCGCATCAACATTTCCAGCAGGCTGAACTCAGTTGGCGTGAGTTCAATTTCCCGTTGGCCGCGTGTCACGCGGCGATTGGTCAGGTCCAGGATCAGCTCGCCCACTTGCAGCGTCGGCTGCGGTCGGTTGCTGGTGCGGCGACAAACGGCGTTGATCCGAGCCATAAGCTCGGCGAAGTCGAATGGCTTTACCAGATAGTCGTCCGCCCCGACGTCGAGCCCTTGCACGCGCTCTTCGACACTGCCCAGCGCCGTGAGCAACACCACCGGAGTGTGGACGCCCTCGCTGCGCAAGTTGCGAACGATTTCCAGACCGCTGACGCCCGGCAACATGATGTCGAGCACGATGGCGTCAAACTGGTGCGAGCGGGCTTGTTCCTGACCCGCCAGGCCGTCGCGTTCCCAGCTGCAATCGTGGCCGGCCTCCTTCAGGCCCTGCCGAAGCGACTTGCCAATCACCGAATCGTCTTCCACGACCAAGATTTGCATGGGGGGACGCTGCTCAAGGCAGGAAGGGTGCACCGTGCGATGGAAGGCCCGACCGCAACGCCGCCGCGGCGGAATCCATAATTATATCGCCGTCCAGGTTACGGCGAAGTGACGCCGCCGGGCAGGGGAATAATCCTTGCAATCGATACAGCTTTACACTCCCGGCCATAACCCCTGACGTATGAACGGGTTGTGCCTGGTTTTCGGCTGATGCTGACGATGGGGGTCGTGCCGATAACGCCTATGAATACAGGTGCGCCAAGTTGCACTCGAGAGGATCGTGTTTTGTTCAGGGAGAGAACCATGTGGCGGCGGTGGAACTCGAAATCTGGATTGGTGCACGACGCGGCGCATGCCGGCGTGGCGACCGTCGTTGGCGCAGTGGCTCTGTGCCTGGCGGCGCCGGCCACGGCGCTGGAATGGAAATCTC
>CAYWTU010000770.1:0-2572 GCA_964461275.1 uncultured Pirellulales bacterium
CCGAACATCGGCAGACTGGCCTCGCCGCCGCTGCCCACCACGATGGCAATGTCGCGCGTGGCGCCTGTCGGGCGATCGGCGCCGTTGGCATAACTCAAACTCGCCAAGACCTGCCGATAATTTTCCAACGTGTCATGCCCGTTGAGTGTCAACACGCCTTGCGTCGCGTCGAATGCGGCTACGATCACCGTGCCGGTAGTGTCGACGGAGAGCGTCTCGTGCGGTCCATCGAAGCGGCGATTGATTTGCGCCGTGGCTTGGTCCACGTGGGTGTCGTCCGGGTCGGCCAGCGTTATTCCGGGGCTAACCACCGCTGCGCCCAGGTTCCCTTCGACGTAATCGCTGACGAAGAAACTGCCCAGAGCGCCGGGCCCGCCAATGTTCAGCCGCGCCTCGCTGTGGCTGTACTCGTCGCGGTAGCCGTGGAGATTAAGCCCGGCCAGGTTGTAGGCAGCGCCGTCGAGCGCCAAGGCGCTGGAGAACACGCCGGTCGGCATGGTCCCCAGCGCACTCGGCTGAAACACGAACACGTCGTCGCCGCTGCCGGCCAGCCCCGGCACGTCGAAAGCGCCGCGCGTGGATAGGTACAAGGTGGGGAGCTCCGTGTTGTTCGACCAATCCACGAACACCGCGTCGATTCCTTCACCAACCTCGGAGAGGCCGATGACGCTGCCTTCCAGGTAGGGCGACCAAACGCCCGCGGTGTCTTCACCGAGCGCGGTGGGCGTGAACGCGATCAGGTCGTGGTCCGATGCGACCGAATCCGGCGACAGTGGGAATAGATCGCTGGTGGAGATGATGAGTCTCCCGTCGGGCAGTGCCGCCAGCGCGTCGATATTGTTGGCAGGACCCAGGCCAACCGGCGCGCCGCGGAAGTACAGGCTCCACTGTCCGCTGGTGGCGTCGCCCAGCGAGGCGGGAGTGAACAACAGCAGGTCTTGCGGGCCTCCCGCAATCGGTCCGCCCGTGCCGGGAACTGAAAAACTTCCCGAAGTCGAGACGAGAATCGCGCCGCTCGGCAAGACCGTAAAAGCGTCGACCGATTCCGCCGCGTCGGTCAGACCTACGTCGGCGCCGTCGAAGTAGACGGCATGTTGGTAGGTTTCATCGGGCTCGACCGTGAGCTGCAGGATTTTGAACGGGTCGAACGCCGTCTGCTGGCCGCCGCTGCCCGTCAGCATTCCAGTCTCGGTCGACGACCACAGCGACTTGCCCGACTTCGGCTTGGGGCCCTGGTCGGTGTCGATCTTCACGACGAAGGCGTCGGCGCCACCGCCCGCGTACGTAGGTTGATAAGCGGCCACGACGGGAAAATCGGTGGCCGTCGTGTGGCCGACCAGGTGCAGGCTCCGTCCCGGGCCCAGTCCTATGTCGCCGATCACTTCAGATGAGACGCCTGCAACGCCCGGCGTCGCGGTCGCTCCGCCCAGGTAGGTCGCCCACTTGAGTTCTTGCGGATCGGTTACCCCGACGGTAGGAACCAGGACCGGTTTGACGCACATCACGAACACGTCGCTGTTGTAGCCTCCGGAACCTTCCGGCTTGGATTGCTGACTGTGCTTCGCTTGTATCGGCGTGACGGTCTGCAGGTCGACTGAAGTGGTTTCCAGCGCCAGGTAGACGTTGCCAAGGTCATCGACGGCGATCTCTTTGCCAACATCGCGTTCAGAACCCCCGAGCCGCTGCGAGTACAGCAGTTGGCCCGCGAAGCTGAAGACCGTGAGAAATGCGTCGCGCTGTGCGTAATAAACCACGTCAAAGTCATTCCAAGGACTGGCCCACACGTCCCCGCTCGTCCCCTTGAATAGGCTCCCCTTGGGGCGTTCAACCGGATCGGTTCTGGGAAAGCCGAACTGCGGATAGTAGACGGGGTTGTAACAATCCAACTCCGTGTACCCGGTCACGTAGGCATTGCCGGCCGGATCAATCGCGATCGACAACGCCTGGGTGTCGATGCCGCCGCCTAGATATGTAGAAAACACCAAGCCGGACCCCACCGCGTTCAGTTTGGTGACAAACCCGTTCCACTGGCGGTTCTTAACCAGCGTTACGCCGTCGACGTTACTATTTCCGCACGAAAAATCGGCCTGTGGAGGCGCGGTGACCTGTAGCGCGCCTGGCGCGACGGGGAAGCTGCTATTGGTGCTGGTGTAACCGCTGACATACGCCTCTCCGGCGGCGTTGACGGCTAAGTCCGTGATGAAATCGTTCCCCAGGCCGCCCAGCATCGTGCCGTACACCAAGCCGCTGCCCGCTGGGTTGAACTTGACGACAAATCCCTTGTTCAACGTGGCATGAAACGGGCTCTCAAACAGGGCACCCGGCGTCGTGGGGAAATACACCGGTCCCGTGGTTGGGCCAACCGTGCCAGCCACATAAGCGTGCCCCGCGGCGTCAACGTCGATAGCGCTGGAGTACTCCTCGTTGGCGCTCGATCCCAAATAAGTCGAATAGGCCAGCGCCGAACCGGAGGAATTCAGCTTGGTGACGAACACATTGCCGCCGGCCGGGGCCGTCGTCGTAAAGGCCCCAGCCGTGACGGGAAAATCATGGCTTAGCGTGCTGCCGGTGA
>CAYWTU010000771.1:0-2570 GCA_964461275.1 uncultured Pirellulales bacterium
GACCTGTCCCGGCGAAGGCGCCCGCACGTCGCACTTGCCGATCTACTCTTCAATGAGTTTGAGCTTGTCTTGATCGAGCCGCAGGTTCTGTTCCTCGGATTGCAGGGTTGCGTTGGCGGCTTCAATGTCGGCTTCCAACGTGGCAAGCATTTTGAGTTTGGTGTACTTTCCCAAGACCTCGAGCCGGGTCTTAGCGGCTTCCAACTCCATTTTGGCCTTTTCCACGGCGAACTCGTCGGCCTCTAATTGCAGCGGCGTGACGTAGCCCTTGGCGCTGAGTTTGCGGCTATAGGCGGCGTAGTCTTGGGCTCGGCTGAGATTTTCCTCAGCCACCGAAACTTCGGAGAGCAGCGTTTGCTCTTCTTGTTTGAACGTCCCGTGCAGATATTCCTCGCGGGCGATCTTGGCCGTCTCCACGGTGCTGCGGGCCTTGATGACAATTGCCTGGCTGGCGTTGACCTTGATTTGTTGCTGGTTGTATTCGCTCTCCAGCGACGACGAATCGAGCCGCGCGATGAGGTCCCCTTTCGCGACGAGGGTGCCTTCGGGAACGATTTCCAAGATGGCGGTGCCCGACGAGCCCTTGGTCTGGACCTCGCAGCGAACTTCGATATTGCTGGAGCTTTCGACCTCGCCCTTTTCGGTCACGACGTGCGCGAATGGGCCGCGAGTCACGACGGCCGTAAGCGGGCGGACCTCGACCTCGGCCTGCTGGCTGAAGTAATACCAGGCGCCGCCCCCCCCTGCCCCGGCGAGGACCAACAGGATGAGCAAGTTGCGGAAAACGCCGCCACGACGCGATTTGCGCAGGCGGCAAGCAACCGGCCGGGCGACAACTTTGCGGCGGTTCGATCGGTCGCGCATCCGAGCTTCCTAGTGGGCCGTTGTTGGCCGATGGCGGGATGGGCCTTGACGCGGACGTTGGGAGCGGGTCCGCGGGGAGTAAGGTTACAATCAGATTCTATTCGGGCGCAAATGGCGTGTCAGCCCGAGAGGGGACGACAGGCGGTTGGGTTACCCACAGCGATTGTACCTGCCGCAAGTCCATTAAGTTTCAATGGGGCAGCAGGTTACGGAGAAATGCCAGGTCGGCTCGACGGTTTTTGAGGAGAACCGCCAAGTCAACGCAAGTGGGTCCGGAACCTGTTTTCGGACGACGCAACTCGGCTAAAGACGCAACGAGTTGACCGAAAAAGGTTCCAGACCCCGACTTTGCAGTCCTCCTGGACCGGTTTAGAAATTCGGGCCCAGGGAGACCTCCAGTGGCTCGGCATCGGCGGGCTCCAACGCCTGGGGGACGGGCTCGGTGTCGATCGGCAGTGTCCCGCCCGGGAGGATGACGCCGGGCGGTACGTACTCGGCGTCGGTCGGGCCGGTCGAGCCGCCGTGGGATCCTTCGTTGCCCAAGCTGACTGGGCCTGGATCGATCCATTGGCCGCAGTCGTCGAGCTGCATCGTTCCCAGGTCAAAATCGAGCCCTAGCCGCTGGATTTCGTAGTTGACCCAGACGCTGACGAAATCGTTCTGGGCCTGGGTCAGGTTGCGCAGCGCATCGACCAGGTCGCGGGCGGTAGTGTTGGTCAGCGTCGAGGTCTCACCAGGCTGTGGAGGCTTGTCCAACCTCAGCCGGGTTTGCTCGACCTGATTGACGGCCACGGTGACCGCGGCGCGTCGGGTTTCAAAGTTCAATTGGTTGAGGAGAATCTGCCGGTGTCGGTTACGAAACGTGAGGTGGATTTGATCGCGGAAGGCCATGTAGCCACGGCGAGCCTGCTGGTACTCGATGAGCGACTGGCGGTAGGTGTTGCGTTCGGAGAGGCGTGTCAGGGGGGCGTCGTATTGCACGCCGACGCGCAGCCGGCCTGTCGGCCCGCGGAACCGGAGCGGATTGTTGTCGGTGGTGTTGATGTCGCCGCTGAAGATCACGCTCAGGTCGCTTTTGAGGGCGTTGGCGTTGAACTCGACGAGCCTCCAACTGTCGACGAGTGACGCCCGCGCGTTCATCCAGTCGAGTCGGTTCTCGGCCGCAAGCTGAATGGCGCTGGCGGGGGTGAAGTCGATGTCGACGAGCGTCGCGGCGTCGAGCCGCGCCCGGGCCTGTAACAGCGACAGTTCCGCTAGGATGCTGGAGAACTGTGCCGTCAATTCGACGAGTTGGCGGCGAAAATCGGCGGCCGGGGCCTCGTCGGCGGCCTGTAGGTGTTCGTTAAGTTGGCCGGCCGCTTTTTCGTAGCGCTGGGTAAGCGACGCGAAGTCGTCATGAACCTCGCGGACGCGTTTTTCGAGTTCCGCGAGGCTGTAGGGCGTAGCCTCAACCTGCCCTTCGCGCACCTCGGGACGGCTGGCCAGGCGGCGGAGGCCGTCGCGGCGATCGCTCAAGCGGCCGTCCAAGCTTTCGATGTCGCCTTCGATCACGGTGACGTGACCAGCCGCCTGGCGGCGCAGTTGTTCGGCGCGCCGGGTCCAGTCTTGCGTCGCATCGGCGGTTGGCGTCAGGTCGGGATTGCGCAGGTCGTCGAGCAACACGGCGAGCTGATGGCGCGTTGAGCGCGCCTGCTGATGTTGGCCAA
>CAYWTU010000772.1:0-2565 GCA_964461275.1 uncultured Pirellulales bacterium
GCTCGACGATTTGGAGACGCGGCCCGAGGTCGACGCGAAGCGGCTCGGCGTGACGGGTCGCAGCGGCGGCGGGGCCTATAGCTGGTGGCTGGCGGCGCTCGACGATCGCCCGGCCTGCCTGGTTCCCGTGGCCGGCATCACCGATCTGGAAAACCATGTTGTCGATCACTGCATCCAAGGGCATTGCGATTGCATGTATCATCTGAACTACGCCGGGTGGGACTTTGCTACGGTGGCGGCGCTGGCGGCGCCACGTCCGTGCCTGTTGGCCAACACCGATAAGGACGGCATCTTTCCCTTGGACGGCGTGATGCGCGTCCACGAGCGGCTGCGGCGGGTGTATGGATTGCTCGACGGCGCCGACAAGCTGGGGGTGTTCATCAGCGAAGGGCCCCATTCCGATACGCAAGAGTTGCAACTGGCGGCGTTTCGCTGGCTGAATCGCTTTCTGCGCGAAGAGAAGGGGCCCATTGCGGTGAGCGGAGAAAAGCTCTTTCCGCCGGCGTCGCTCAAGGTCTTCATGGCGCTGCCGACCGATCAGCGAAACGAAACAGCGCCCGAGTGGTTCGTTCCGGCCGCGCAATTCCCCATGCCGCCCGCGACGCTCGCCGAGTGGAACATCCAGCGCCAGCGATTGCTCGACGACTTACGCCAGCGCAGTTTTCGCGGCATCGACGGCCGCTGGCCGCTCGACGAGCGTTGGACTTCGGACGATGTGGCGGGCGATTGGCGGCTGCGGTCGCTCGACGTGCATAGTGAAGAAAACCTACGGCAGACCGTGTGGGTCGTGTCGCGGGCCGGCTCGTCGGAAGCGACCGACATCGAACTGGAAGTGGCCGACGACGACCGTTGGAACGAGTGGCTAACTCAACACGCGCCGCGGTTTCCCGAGGCGCTAAGCGAGTTTTCAGATGAGATTGGCGGTTCCGCGACCAACGCGGACGCGCCAGAACCTGGACATGTTCGGGCGATCATCGCGCCGCGCGGCTGGGGACCCAACGCCTGGAGTCTTGACGCCGAGTCCCAAACGCACATGCCGCGGAAGTTTGTGCTCGCTGGGACGACGGTCGACGAAGGCCGGGTCTGGGACGTGCGCCGGGCGGTCCTGGCGCTGCGCCAGCAACTTTCGCAGGAAGCCACGCTGACGCTGCGCGGGCGCGGATCGGCCGCCGGCATCGCCCTCTATGCCGGCCTGCTCGAACCGACTGTGAGCCGATTGGAACTGGACGCGATGGCGGCCAGCCATCGCCAGGGGCCGTATCTGATGGGCGTTTTGCGGGTGCTCGATGCGCCGCAGGCGGTGGCGCTCTGTTTTCCGCGGCCGGTCGTACTCCACGGCGCGGCGGCCGAAGACTGGCGATGGACGGAAGCGGTTTCGAGCTTGTATTCCCGGCCGCCGCTGAGGATCGAACCCATGCCCCCTTAGGATGGGTTGCTCAAGGGACGTGTGCAGGCCGTCCACACGCCGTGCGTAGGGGCTTGTCCCCGCGTATGGTGCGAGCCGCACGGTTGGGCCAAATTTTCTGTGGCCTACCGGCGTCGGCCGATTCGTGGAACAGAAAACACCACGAAACGCCGCTCGAATCGCCTGGGCAGGGCGAATCTTCCCCGGCTTGGTAAGATAAGGCGTCATGAGAATCGTCTACATTGCGGCAGGCGCCGCGGGGATGTACTGCGGCAGTTGCCTGCACGACAACGCGCTGGCGGCCGCCTTGCGCCGTCGGGGCCAAGAGGTGCTGCTGGTTCCCACCTACACCCCCACCCGCACCGATGAGCCCAACGAGTCGATAGGCCGGGTTTTTTTCGGCGGCATCAACGTCTATTTGCAGCAGCAGTTGGCCTGCTTTCGCCACACGCCATGGTTCTTGGATCGGTTGCTCGATCATCCCCCGCTGGTGGCCTGGTTGGCCGAGCGTGGCGCCGCCAGCACGAAGGCCGAAGACCTGGGGCCGCTGACCGTTTCCATGCTCTGCGGCGAGTCTGGCAATCAACGCAAAGAAGTGGAAAAACTGGTCCACTGGTTGGCCGAAGAGATTCGGCCGGAGGTGGTCCACCTATCGAACTCGATGCTCTTGGGCATGGCTCGGTCGATCCGGCAACGGCTGGATGTGCCGGTGGTGTGCAGTCTGTCGGGAGAGGACATCTTTCTGGAGAAACTGGTCGAGCCGTACTACTCCCGAGCCCGCGAGTTGCTGCGCGAGCGGGCCCGCGACGCAACGGCATTCGTGTCCCTGAACCGCTACTACGCCGAATTCATGGCGGGCTACCTCGACGTGGCCCCGGCACGCATTCACGTGATTCGGCACGGGTTGAACCTGGAAGGTTTCGGCCCTCGGCCGCCTCGGCCGGCCGGCCAGCCACGGACGGTTGGCTACTTTGCCCGCATTTGCCCTGAAAAAGGACTGCACCTGCTGGTCGAAGCGATGGGATTGCTGGCTCACGATCCGGCCCTGCACGACGTGCAACTGTTGGCGGCTGGCTACTTGGGCGGGCAGGATCGACCTTATCTGGATGAAGTTCGGCAGCGGGTCGCCGCTTTGGGGCTGACGGGGCGTTTCGAGTACC
>CAYWTU010000773.1:0-2564 GCA_964461275.1 uncultured Pirellulales bacterium
GCCGTGCTGATCCCAAAGCTGGCAGGCGCTGGCCTTCGAGCTTTTGGTGTGAAACAAGTGAACGAATCGCACCCCGTGCTCCACAAGCCTACGAGCCATCAGGCACTGCCGTCCGAAGATGTCGGTGACCGGGTCGCCGATGCCGTACAGTTTCTGCGTGGCGGCGCTTTCGCGTTCGATGTCGAAGGCCACCGGCGCCTCGGCCTGCATTCGAAACGCCAACTCGAACGACGCCACCCGGGCCGCCAGTTCAGTTTCTTGCGGATGGCGCTGGGCGTGCAGCTGGTTGAGCCGCTGGGCCAGGTCGAGCTGGCCACGCTGCGTCTGGCGCGTGAAGCTGGCGTTGGCCAGGTTGGCGATCGGGCGGGCCAAATCGTTGACGTATGTCCCTTGATGCGCCGCCGGCAGAAACGCCGAACCCCACAGCGGCGCCCCCTGCGCCGGCTGATTGGGGCTGATGGCCACGAACCCGGGCAGGTCCTGGTTCTCCGTCCCCAGACCGTACATCAACCAGGCCCCCATGCTGGGCCGAATGAACGCCTGCTCGCCGGTGCACATCTGCAAGCACGCGCCGTTGTGATTGATGTTGTCGGCCACCATCGAACGAATCACGCACAGGTCGTCCACCTGACCCGCGACGTGCGGAAACAATTCGGAAACGTCGACCCCCGCCTGTCCGTATTTGGCGAACTTGAACGGCGAGGCAAGCAGGTTGGCCGTCGGCGTTCGCATCAGTTTTGGCTTAGGAAACGGCAACGGTTTGCCGTTTTCGGCTTGCAGCTTCGGTTTGGGGTCGAACAGGTCGACGTGGCTGGGCCCGCCCGGCATGAACAAGAAAATCACCCGCTTGGCGCGGGGGGCAAAGTGCGGCGACCGAGGGGCCAGCGGATTGGCCGCCCCGGCGCTCCCCAGCGCGGCAGCAACATCGCCGGCGCCGGCCGATGTCCCCTGCCCGCTCATGAGTTGTGCCAGCGCCAGCGTCCCGAAGCCGTGAGTGGCATTGTGCAGCCACTGACGGCGGTTGAGCGGGGCAACGAGTTTGAGTGAGTCTGCGTTCATAGCGGTGTTCGGTCTGGGATCATTCAACATACACAACTTCATTGGTGCACAGCAGCGTCTGGGCATAGGCTTGCCAGGCGAGGCGCAACGGTTCGTCCTTAGCGGCGTCCGACGCACCGGCCGATTTCAGCGCCAGGCTGTGCAAAAACTCCTGTCCTAGCGACTGCTCCTCAACCGTAGCTCCACGTCCGTACAGCAGGCGGTAGGCCCGATCGATGCGCTGGGCGTCGTCGGTTGGGGCCTCGCGAAACAGGCGCTCGACGAACTTGGGCGCCTGGGCCAAGAGGAATTCGCCATTGAGCATCAGCAGGGCCTGCGGCGCCACGGTGCTCACGCTGCGCCGATCGACGATATCCTCGGGATCGGCCGCGTCGAACAGAAACCTCAGGCCGCTCTTATCCGAACGATTGGTCATCAGGTAAATCGCCCGCCGCGGACTGAGCGCGTCTTCTCCGGGCTTGCGCAGCGGCGGCCCAGCCACGCTTCGATCCAAGCCATCGACCCCCGCCAGGATCGCATCGCGCACCGCCTCCGCTTCCAACCGTCGCACCGGCATCCGGCCAAACCAACGGTTGTCCGGATCGGCGGCCATGGCGTCGTCTGTGCCGACGCTGGCCTGCTGATACGTCGCCGAACCGACGAGCAGCCGGTGCAACCGCTTCAGCGACCAACCGTCGTCCACCAACCGCGAGGCCAACCAGTCGAGCAATTCGGGGTGCGACGGTGGATCGCCCTTGAGGCCGAAATTGCCCGGCGTGCGGACCATTCCTTGGCCAAAGTGGTGCTGCCAAACGCGGTTGACAATAACCCGCGTCGTCAGTGGATTTTCGCGGCTGGCCAACCAGCGGGCCAACGGCAGCCGACCGCTCTCCTGGTCGATCTTGGCTTGTTCTCGGCCGGTCAGAATCAAGGGAAAACGCCGCGGCACGGTCGCGCCCAGGCGATCGTACCGACCGCGGATGTGAATCTGCGCGTCGTGAAAGCCTTCGTACTTGGTGCCTGGCACGCCTCCTTCCTTGGCCCCCATCGCGTATTCGATAGGAGCGGGGGCGGCGGCCTTCAATTGCGTCAGTTCGTCATGGTGCTGCGACAACCGGGCGCGGGCCTCGGCCGGCAGCAACGACGCGTCGCGGTCCTTGATCCGAAACGGGCCGTCCGCGGCAGCCAGGTCATCGGCCAGCCTTCGCGCCGGCGAAGGCGAGCCGTCGGGTGAGGCTTGAATTTGGTTCAACGCCTGCTGAACCGAGTCGGCAACGTGCTGCAATTGCGCGCGCGAGAATTGGCCCCGTTGCGCCAGCTCGACCGCTTGCAGCCAGCCGGCCAGGGCCGAATCGGGCCCCTGCTCGGCCCGTCGCGAAGCGGCGGGCGCCACCAGATCGAGAAACTGCCAAACGTCCCCAACGCCGTAGCGGTCGCGATGCGGATTGCCCTTGCCGCCGTCCAACAGGTCGGGCGCTACGTCGTCAGCCAGGCTCCAGTGCCGTGGTTGCACGCCATCGGCGACG
>CAYWTU010000774.1:0-2564 GCA_964461275.1 uncultured Pirellulales bacterium
CAATGTCGACCAGGTGAAAGCCGAGTTCAAGCGGCGTGTCGCGTTGCGCCGCAAATCGCTCGAACGAGAGTTTGGCGGCCAAATGCAGAGTGGGACCGAGCCCCCGCCGACGCCCGACGGCTCCGCGCTCACGCCGGAGATCAATACCCTCGACGAATTGCAGCAGCAGCTTCAGGAGGGTCAGACGGCGACCGACACGGAAACCGGCAAGCGCTACACGAAGCGCAACGGTCAGATCGTCGAGGTGCAGTAATGGCGCGCTTCGTCATTGATAGCCAGCCGCAGAAAAGCGGCGGTCGGTTTGTGATTGAAGAACAGCCGGACCCGAAGGCATATCTTGATGAACCGGCGGTTGACCCGCTCGGCAAGATGCTCGGCCTTTCCGTCGGCCAATCCCAAGGCTTCGGCAACAACCTTGCCAACGGGCTCACTTTCGGCATGGGTGCAGAGATCGCTGGCGCGGCTAACGACATCAAGCGGGCAATCGGCCTTTCTGATCGCGAAACGGCTGACGTTATCCGGGACTGGGATCGCATTCGCACCGACTACGCCGATAAAGAACCGTTGAGCGCGGCGGCAGGTGAGATCGTCGGCGCGGGGCCTACTTTGTTGGTTCCGGGCCTTGGCGGAGCTCGTGTTGCGCAAGGCGCGCGCGCAGGGCTCAGGCCGGCGCTTCGTGAAGGTCTCCGGCTCGGCGCCAGATACGGTGTCGTTTCGATCCCCGGCCGAGCCGACATCAGCCCTGACGACACGGCGGGCGAGGCTGCCGGCAAGCTTGCTACATCCGCCGTTCGCGAGCCGCTGATGAATGCGGCCGGCGGTGCGCTTGGCGCTGGCGTCGGCCAAGTCATCGGCAAGGGCTATGACGTGGTGCGCCGCACGGTCGCCAACAACCTGACCGGCCGCCGCTCGGCGGAGACCGCGTTCAATAAGAGCTTGCAAGAGAGCGGCACGTCGGCAGGCGACATGCTAAACGATCTGCTTCCGACGCATCGCTCGTTGCAAGCCCCGCAGGTTGAGGAGGCGTTCACCGTGCTGGGCGACGCTATGCGCCGGCACAACGGCAACCAGCGAGCCGCCCTTCAGGACGCGACGGCACGGCTGGCGCAGACTTGGAACACGACGCCTGCCACCGCCCGCAATCGCCTGTCCCGGCTCATGGAGCGCTACCAGGGCCGCGATAGCCCTTTGGTGTTGGCCGAGCAGCCGGGTTCAAGCGCAGCACTTCGTGAAGCCCGCGCTAACCCGAACGCCACCGACGCCGACATGATGCGTTTCAACGACGACCAGGCGCGCCAGACGATTGATTACCTCGCAAACACGCCTGGGCGGGCTCGTTCCGAGGTTCGCACTCAGCTCGGGCAACGGCTTGCCAGCCAAGGCCAGCGCTTGCGGCAAGTGCTTACCGGCGCCGTCGGGGGCCAAGATTTTGAGACGCTTGCTAACCAGCTCGATCAAGCGTTGATTAACCAAGGCCGCGCTGGCTACCAAGCGGCCTTCGCCGCCGAACGGCAGGCGGTGGCCGCCAACGGCGGGCGTAATCCGCTGGTGCCGCGCCTCGAGCGCACCCTTGACCGCTTCCGCCGCATCTATGTCGGCGGAAGGTCGGGTGCCGTGCAAGAGGCCGTTGGCCGCGCGCTTGATGAATTTTATCACGGTGTCCAAGTGCAGGGGCAGAACGCCGTCCGCAACGTCGTGCCCGATCTACAGAACGCAATCGACGCCCGCGCCGCGTTGCGCGACATGATTGACGGGCTTGGCCCACAGGATCGCACGGTTAGGGCGGCGCTGACCCGCCTCTATAACCGAGTCACTGTCGATATGCGCCGAACCTATCCTGATTGGTGGCGGGCCAATCAGGTTTGGGGCGACGTTCGCACTGGCGAACGGGCCATGGAGTTCATTCTCAGCATGCCCCGCACGCCGGGGGTGAGGCAGAACCGCGTGCTCGATCAGTTCGACCGCCTGCCGCAGCACCAGCAAGACCGCGCCCGCGTTGCTTACGTCCAGAAGCTCCATAACGAGATGGGCGGCAACGACTCCGGCGATATGCTCAAATGGGCGAAGTCGGAAAATGGTCGCCGCGTGTTGCGCCGCATCTTCGGCGATCAGGAAGCCGACCGGCTCTTGCTTCGCCTGCGTGAGTTCGATCAGGCCCGATCGACTGCGCAGATGGTCGGAGGGTCGCAAACGGCTAGCCGGCTGGCGACGCGCGAAACTATGGATGCGCCGCTCGAATTGGCCGGTCAGGCTGACGCTTTAAGCCTTGGCGGCATCCGGCGTGCGGTGACGCAATACGGTATCCAGAGGGCCAAGGACCGCCGCAACGTTCCGCTCGGCCGAATCGCTATGACTCCAATGGACCGACCCGAGCAAGTCATCCCGCAGTTGCGGCGCTTGCAGCAAGCCCAAGCCCGTAGCCAACCAAACCTTCAAGGTCGCGGAGACTTGGCCCGCCGGCTTGCCCAAGCCCTTATCGTCGGCAATCAAGGGGGGCGTCGATGACCGACAAGTCCGCGATCGCGCGAGCGCTCCTCGCGAAAGACCCCGACTGGGAGTATGGC
>CAYWTU010000775.1:0-2561 GCA_964461275.1 uncultured Pirellulales bacterium
GCCTCGAGTTCGGCCTTCTGCTCGGCGACGGCGGGGCTCGGCTCGACCAGCGGCAGATCGGGGAGGTCGTCGGGCGACTCGATCGGTCGCAATTGAAGTTGCTCACGCGTTTGATGCAACACGTCGAGCAGTTGACTGCTGAGCACTTCGGAAAGCACCGCCTGCCGCAGCGGACGGTCGGTCACGTTGGCGTAACGTCGCCGCACGCGGAGCGCCGCCTCGCGCCACAACGGCAAGGCCAACAGGTCTTCCAGCTTCAGCAACCCCAACTCCAGCGCGTCATCGGCGTCGTGCGTGTCATAAGTGATGCTGTCGGCCGCCTCGACCACCTGGACCTCGAGCAACGGCTGAGCTGGCGCCGTGGTCTTGTCGATGCGGGCGGCCTGTCCCATGAGCAGTTCGCGCGTCAGATTCAGTCCCGGATGGTCGGGGCGCCGCAGCTCGAGTTGTTCCACCAGCCGCAGACCGTGCCGGTTGTGACAGAAGCCTCCGTCCGCGGCCAAACAGGCGTTCAGCGTGGCCTCGCCGGAGTGTCCAAAGGGGGGATGTCCAATGTCATGGGCCAGCGCCAGGGCCTCGATCAGATCCTCGTTTAATCGCATCGCTCGGCCCAGCACCCGCGCTACGGACGCCACTTCCATCGTGTGGGTGAGCCGGGTGCGATGGTAATCCCCCGTTTCGCCCATGAAGACCTGTGTCTTGGCGCTGAGGCGCCGAAACGCGGCACTGCGGACGATCCGGTCGCGGTCGTCTTGAAAGCAATCCATCAACGGCGTAGGCGGCTCGGCGTGGACGCGGCCGGCCGAACGCGCGGCCGGCATGGCGTACGGAGCCAGGTGCGGCTGTGCCGTTGATTCCATCGCTGCGGGATGCCAAGCGCCCACCGAATAAGTCAGAAGCGTGTCCATAGTTGCCTTGAGATTCGATGGCGTTGCGCCGCGAGGAGAATCCGTTTCCTGGCTTGACAGGGCGCCTTGCGCTGCGTCTAAGCGGCGCCGGTCAACAGTTCCCAGAGCGCCTCGAGCGCCTGAGGAATGACTTTGGTGTCGCCGATGACCGGCATGAAGTTGGTGTCGCCGTTCCAGCGCGGCACGATGTGCCAGTGCAGATGTCCGGGCACGCCGGCCCCCGCCACGCGCCCCAAGTTCAGGCCCACATTGAACCCGTCGGCTCGCATCAACCGCTCCATGACCGCGATCCAATGTCCCAACCGGTCGATGCATTCCAAATGAGTTGCCGCGTCCAACTCGTCGAGCCGCCCCTGATGCCGCTGAGGCGCGATCAAGAGGTGTCCATTGTTGTAAGGAAACCGATTGATGATCGTCACCGTCCGCTGGCCGCGGTGAACGACAAGGTTTTCCCGGTCGGCCGTTTCCACGACGCCGCGACACAAGAAACAATCCGAGTCGCCACCGGGCAAGAGCTCGACGGCGGCAGGTCGCGGCGGCGAGCCTGCGTCGCCTTTGACGTAGTTCAGTCGCCAGGGGGCCCAAAGGTTATCGTGCGACACGCGAGAGACTTTCGGAAATTTCTGCGGTACAGCGCCGCAACCAATGCCAAAGGGCGAATGAGGCCAGCCAACAACTCGCACGACTCGCTGGAATCGGCGGGAGTTGGTGGGTCGATGTCAGGCGAATGGGCGGCCTCTTATAGTCCAGGCGCAAAGGCCAAGGCAAGCCGATTCGCAATCCAGCCCTGCTAGCAAGACAGCAAGGCGTTTGCCTTGGTCAACCCTCGCGATTCTTGGTCAGCGTCACTTCGTTGCCCTGATCGTTGTACTTCACGTCGTCCATGAAAGTCCGCATCAGGACCAGTCCGCGGCCCGATTCGCGCTCCAGGCTCGCGGGGTCGGCCGGGTCCGGCGTGCGATGCGTGTCGAAGCCTTGCCCTTCGTCGCGAATGGTGAACGTGCCGCGCTGCGGCGACATGACGATGTGGACGTGCAGCCGCCTGTCGGCGAATGGCTTTTGAGCGCGGCGTTGGTCGATCAGGCTGAGGGTGCCAGGCTGGACCAATCCACTGCTGGCTTCGCGCAGCTCTTCGGTCTTGAGGTCCAGGTTGCCGTGATACAAGGCGTTGAGCAGCGCTTCTTCCAGCGCGATGCCGACGCGAATGCGGCCCGTATCGTCGCACAGCTTCATCCTCGCGATGTACCGCTGCACCAGGTCGACCAGCGGGGGAATCAACGAGGGATCGTTTTCGAGCGTGAACTTCGTGTCGATGTGCGTTTGACACTCGAGCAGCTTTTCGTGGCGACGGTCGGCGCGGACGGTGGCCAGAACATTTTCCACGGTGTCCAAGAGGTCGCGGGCCAGATTGCCCTTGGGCACGTAGCTGGCGGCGCCGCTTTCCAACGCCTGCACGGCGATGTCCTCGCTCCCTTGGGCGGTCATTAAGATCACCGGCACCAGCGGAAAGCGGGCGCGAATGGCGCTCACCAGCTCCAGTCCGTTCATTTGCGGCATCTGCAAGTCGGTCACCACGATGTCGGGCGGCTGCTTGGCGAACTGTTCCAACGCTTGCTTGCCGTGCTCGGCGTAGGAGATTTCCAAGTGGGCCTG
>CAYWTU010000776.1:0-2558 GCA_964461275.1 uncultured Pirellulales bacterium
AGTTGGTTAGAGCACCAGATTGTGGATCTGGGGGTCGTGGGTTCAAGTCCCATTAGCCACCCTGGTTTTTTTCCTTAGACCGTTTGTCTAAGGCGCGAAGCTCGACCGCACTTGAACGCCCCAGTGGCCGTCACGTTTGGTCACCACGTACAACGCCTCGAAGCTGGCCAGCTTGCCGCCATCGGCCTTGTAACGCGTGAACCGGACGGCCAGGTGCACTTTGTCCGGGCCGCTTTGAATCACACGGCGTTCATCCCAACGGCTATAGGCCCAGGTGAACTCTTTGGCAAACTCCTGGAAGTCGAAATCGCGCTGGTAGTCCTCGGGTGTGTTCCAGACCTTGACCTGACCGCCGGCCGCGCGGACGTGTGGATAGTTGAGCGTCGCCGCCCAGGCCGCCTCATCGCGGCGATTGAAGGCCTCCATATAACGGTCGACAAGCTCCAGCGCAGCCCGCTCGGATGCGGTTGGCTCGGCACCGCGGAGCGCACTTGTCGGCAATAACGCCATGCCAGCTAAGGCCAGGAGCTTGGCTGTGATTCGTCGCTGCATAGGTCGGCTCATTGATAGGGGTGTGGCTGGGGAGGTGCGCGGCCGCCGCCATTATTACAAAGACAGGCACGATCGGGCGAGCCGCTCGCTATTTCGGCCACGCTGTGAATCGGAATAACTGGTGGGCAAAATCCCCCCGCTCGCCGCGACTGCTCCGGTGGCGGCCGGCCAAAGTTCGCACTACCATGGGAGCCACACGCCCCCACCCCTTTGAAGCTAGCACGACGGCATCGGCATTGTAGCGGCACGGCGCGAGCCGTCCGGTGATGGGCCTCGTTGGTTGTTCGGCCGGAGGGCTTGCGCCCTTCCGCTACTTTGCCAGGGCAATCGTGCTAGCTTCAAAGGGGTGGCCACACGCCCCTTACCTGTGACGAGTCGCCTCTGGGAGACGCCCGAGATGATGCTATTCGCTACGCGACGTATTCGCTCGACCTGGTTTTGCCTGGTTTGCGGCGCTTGGTGCGCGATCGCTACAGGCGTCCTTGTGGAGGCGGCCGAAGTGAGGGCCGAGCGACAAGAGGATAAAGTCGTTCTCACCATCGATGGCCAGCCGTTCACCGAATACCTGACCAACAACGGCCCGAAACCCATTGTCTGGCCGATCTTGGGCCCCAGCGGCAAGCCGATGACCCGCTCGTTTCCCATGGCCCGCGTCAAAGGCGAGAAGGCCGATCATCCTCATCATCGTTCACTATGGTTTACGCACGGCGAGGTCAATGAGACCGACTATTGGGCCGAATTTGGCACGAAGCCCAATCGCGGCAAGATCGTCCATCGCGAATTCGTCCGTGTGGAGAGCGGCCCCCGGGCGGTGATTGAAACCATCAACGACTGGAAGGGCCCTAAAGGCGACAAAGAACTGGAAGACCGGCGCACGTTGACGTTTCACGTGGCAGCGGACGGCAGCCGGATCATCGACTTCGACATCACGCTAACCGCCTCTGAAGCGGACGTGAAATTCGGCGACACCAAGGAAGGCACGTTCGGCATTCGGGTCCCTACGTCCATGGACGTCACGTCGCGACGTGGCGGGCAAATCGTCAATGCCGAGGGGCTGCTCGACACGGAGGCCTGGGGCAAGGCTTCGCCGTGGGTCGACTATCACGGGCCGGTCGACGACGAAACGCTCGGCATCGCCATTCTGAATCACCCGTCGAGCTTTCGCTTTCCCACCTATTGGCACGTCCGTGACTACGGGCTGTTCGCGGCCAATCCGTTCGGCCTGCACGACTTTCAACGCAACGATCAGGTGGACGGCTCGCACACTCTGGCCAAGGGCGAGTCCATCTTGCTGCGCTATCGAGTGATCTTCCACGTGGGTGACGAGAAAGCCGCCAAGATTGCCGACGCGTTTACCGCTTATGCAGCGGAGCGTTAGGGTCGTGGCCGCTTCAAGGGCGAGAAACGCCGTGGCGCGAGGGCGCAGATTCGAACGGCGCGCTAGCAGGCGGCTACCGTCGGTCACTGCCGCCAGCCAGTCTGCCCGACGTTGCGTTATCGGCATACGTTGCCTGGATTTTCCAGGGCATTTTTTCTCGCCAACTTGCCGATAATGAAGACTGCGTGAGTCACCTGTTCTTCGCAGTTTGCCCGACCGGTAAGGCGGCGGCCGCCGGTGAAACCGCGACTAGGAGCCCTGGCACTCTATGGCGAGTTCATCGCACGAGATCAGAAATATCGACCAATTAAGAACTTACATCGAAAACGTCATCTGTCAGCACGAACAACTCCAACCCCAAGCGTTTCGTTTGACCGAGCAAATCCTGTTTAAGGCGGGTCGCCCGTGCGGAGTCTATTTCTGCCTGCACGGGCCCCGGGCGGTAAAGTTGTCGGCCATTTGGGAAACGCAGCGCAACACCGTTCTGTTCTACAACTCCAATGGCGAGCGGTTTCGCAAGGATCACCTTGCGGGGTCGCCGGAATTGGAATTGGCTGTAGCCTAGGAGCACCCGCGCACCGGGTGCCTCGCGGCTTTAGCTGAAAAGGAAAAAGTCTCCCTTAGCTCG
>CAYWTU010000777.1:0-2555 GCA_964461275.1 uncultured Pirellulales bacterium
AGCTATGCGCTCTTGGAAAACCCCACGGTTTCCGAGCAGTTGGGCCTGACGGCGCCTCAGCGTTCGCAGGTCGAACAGCTATTGGCCAATCGCAAGAACTCGCTGGCTGAGGCGCCGGCGTCGGAGCACGACGAGATTCTGGCGGACTACGAGGAGGCGCTGCGAAGCATCCTCAATGTCCGGCAGCAAGGATTGTGGCGCAATCTCTGGGCCAGCCGAGCGCCCGCACCGCCCAAGCCGGCGCCGATGGGCGAGGACAAACTGCAGTTCAGCTTTCGTTTCCAACCGTGGGCCGACGTGCTCAACTGGTTTGCCGAGCGGGCCGAGCTGTCGTTGGTGCTCGATGCGCCGCCGCCCGGCACGTTCAACTACACCGACAGCAAATCGTATTCGACCACGGAGGCGATCGATCTGCTCAACGGCGTGCTAATGACCAAGGGGTACACGCTCATTCGCCGCGAACGGATGTTGATGTTGCTCGACTTGGCCAAGGGGATCCCCGAAGACCTTGTCCCTCGCGTCAAGCCCGACGAACTCGAAGCCCGCGGCAAGTTTGAACCGGTCAGCGTATCGTTCAACATCGGAAAGCGGAAGGCCGAGGAGGTCGAGGCGGAGATCAAACCGTTGTTGGGTCCGCACGGCAAGATTTCGCAACTGCCCAAGACACACCAGGTGTTGGTGAGCGACACGGCCGGCAAGTTGCGGACGATTCGCGAGGTGATCGAATCGATTCCCGAACCGGCCAAAGAGCAGCCGGCGGCGCCCAAGGGCGAACCGGAGAAACCGCTGCTGGCCAACTACCCGCTCGGCAGCGTGGCGCCCGCGGCGGCGGTCGAGGTGATCAAGGCGCTGTTGCCAGACGTCAAGGCGGTCCACGAGCCGAAGTCCGATCAACTGGTGGTCTGGGCCACACCGTCTCAGCACGCGGCCGTCCGCACGACTCTTGATCAAATGCAAGGGGAGCTGCCGCCTGAGAAACAGCGAAGGTTGGAAAAGCATGCCTTGGCGGGCGTCGATTCGACGCAGCTCTTGACGCTCGCACGGCCGATGATGGCCGACGCCCAGTTGGTGGTCGACAGCGCGCAAGGGCGGCTGGTCGCGTTTGCAACGGTTGCTCAGCATGAGACGATTCGCGACCTCATCAGGCAGCTCGGTGGGACGACCGCACAAGACGCCGCCGCCGGTCCACAACTGGCGGTCTACCCGCTCACCAGCATCGACATGTCGGCCACGTTGAGCGTCTTGCAGCCGTTGGTTCCGGCCGCGCGATTGGTGCTCGACACCCGCAGCCGCAGCCTGGTGGCGCTGGCCACGGCGCAGGATCAGGCCACGATTCGGGCGACGATCGACCAACTCAGCGCCGCCGGCAGCGGTGAACAGGGGCTGCGGTTGGAAATTTACCGGGTTGCCGAGCCGTTGCGTAAACGAGCCGCGGCGGTGCTCGACGCCCTGATTCTCGACCTGCCGGGCGTCAAGAGGGTGGCGGACGCGGACAGCGGTGACATCAGCGTCTGGGCCAAGCCGGCGCAGCACGAGATGGTCGCGCAAATGCTGGCTCAATTGGAAAGCGAATCCAGCGGCGGCGAGCCGCGCACGCTGACGGCCTATCGTCTCCACGTGGCGGAACCCACCAGTGTGATCGCCGTCTTGCAGACGTTGTTGCCGGAGGCCAAGTTCGTGGCCGAGGCCAAGACGCGGCATGTGGTGGCCTGGGCTCGCCCGGCCGAGCACGAGCAAATCAAAACCACGATCGCGCAAATCGATCAGGACGTCCCCGACGAGGAGCGCTTGAAGTTGATGACCCATCCGCTCGACAAGGCCGACTCCAGCACGGCGTTGGCCATGGTGCGGTCGGTGCTGCCGGCGGTCCAGGCCGTGGCCGACGCCAAGAACAACACGCTGGCGGTCTGGGCCAAGGCCGGCGAGCAAGAGACCATTCGGGAAGTCATCGCCCGGTTGCAACCGAACCTGTCCGACGACAAGGCCCCCAAGCTCGTCGTGCACGCGGTGAACAACGCGGACCCGGTGGGCATGGTCAGCATGTTGCAGACGCTGACGCCGCTGGCCAAGCTTACCGCCGACCGTGAGAGCAAGAGTGTGGCCGCCTTTGCCACGCCAGCCGAACACGAACAAATCGCCGCCGCGCTGAAAGACATTGAGGCCCGTGCCGCCGACCCGCTGGCTTCGCAGGTGGTCGTGTATCCGGCAGGGAAGGCCAATCCCAGCGTCCTGGCCAGCATGCTCACGCCGCTCATCCCCCAAGGTCGGGTTACGGCCGACACGCAATCAGGTCAGGTGGCGGTGTGGGCCACGCCCCGCGATCAGGAGCGGGCGAAACAGGCCATTGCCCAGATGCAGTCCAACGCGGCCGACCGTGAAACCCGCACCTACCGCTTTACCCGCGGCGACGCCAACGCCGCCTTCGCCGTGTTGCGGGCCACGATGCCGACCGTGCCGATGGCGGTCGATTCGCGCACGGGCAGCCTCGTGGCCACGGCCGACGCGGCCGAGCACGAGCGGATTCGGGCCACCGTCGATCAGTTGGATCAGCCGGG
>CAYWTU010000778.1:0-2555 GCA_964461275.1 uncultured Pirellulales bacterium
GGTGAAGGCGCTCACCCAAATCACGGACGAGATCAAGCCCATTACCCTGCCGGAATCCGCCCGAAAGAAGCAGAAGGCTGCCGTGGCCGACAACGCAACTGCCACTGCAAACGCAGCAGCCAATGCGCTTAAAAAAACTCCCGGCAAAGTGCTTGCGGTGCCTGCCAAAGGCACTTTGATTGTCTCCCTCGGCAGCAAGCACGGCTTCAAGGACGGCGACAAAGCGGACCTTTTCGAGACCGTGGACACCAAGGACGACCAGGGCAACGTCGTTTTCTCCGAGGAAAAACTAGTCGGTGAAGTGACTCTTCAATCCGTCCAGGAAGAACGGAGCAAAGCCGGATACTCCGGAGATCAGCAGGTCAAAGCCGGCTGGGTGGTCAAGGGGAGATAAAGCAGGTAATCTTTAGGGTGAAATAATAAAGGCGAACGGTTTCCCGTTCGCCTTCCCGATGATTCGTAGCTGCGTCTCGTCAGAGAGCGGCAAACCTATCAATACCGGTAGTGCTCCGGCTTATACGGGCCTTCGACTGGCACGTTGAGATAATCAGCCTGCGCCTTGGTCAGCTTGGTCAGCACGACGCCAATCTTTTCCAGGTGCAAACGGGCGACTTCTTCGTCGAGCTTCTTGGACAAACGGTAAACGGTCTTCTCGTATTTGTCCTTGTTCGCCCACAGATCAATCTGCGCGAGCGTCTGGTTCGTGAACGAGTTGCTCATCACGAAGCTCGGATGGCCGGTGGCGCAACCGAGGTTCACGAGGCGGCCTTCGGCGAGCATATAGATGCTCTTCTTGCCGGGCAGATAGTAACGGTCGTATTGCGGCTTGATGTTTTCGATGCGCACGCCTTTGACCTTCTTGAGCGCGTCCACCTGGATCTCGTTGTCGAAGTGGCCAATGTTGCAAACGATGGCCTGGTCTTTCATCGCCAACATGTGCTTGGCGGTGATGATGTCGCAGTTGCCGGTGGTGGTGACGTAGATGTCGCCGCCGCCGAGCGTGCTTTCGACGGTGTTGACCTCGAAACCTTCCATCGCGGCTTGCAGCGCGTTGATGGGATCAATTTCCGTGACAACGACGCGTGAACCGTAGGCGCGGAGCGAATGCGCGCAGCCTTTGCCGACATCGCCGTAACCGCAGACGACGGCGACCTTGCCCGCGAGCATGACGTCGGTGGCGCGCTTGATGCCGTCCGCGAGGGATTCACGGCAGCCGTAGAGATTGTCGAACTTCGACTTGGTGACGGAGTCGTTCACGTTGATGGCGGGCACGAGCAACGTGCCGGCTTCCTTCATCTGATAGAGGCGATGGACGCCGGTGGTCGTCTCCTCGGAAACGCCGCGCCATTCTTTGACAATCTTTGTCCAGAGGCCGGGTTTCTCTTTCGCGAGGCGGCGCAGGAGCGCTTTCACGACGGAAACTTCGTGGCTGTCGTCCTTGGTTTGGTAGGCCCACTTGCTGCCCTTTTCCAATTCGTAGCCTTTATGGATGAGCAAGGTCACGTCGCCGCCGTCGTCCACGACGAGCTGCGGGCCTTTGTCGCCGGGAAACAAAATCGCCTTGAGCGTGAGTTCCCAATATTCCTCAAGCGTCTCGCCTTTCCATGCAAACACGGGAGTGCCGGTGGCCGCGATGGCGGAGGCAGCATGGTCTTGCGTGGAGAAAATGTTGCAGCTCGCCCAACGCACATTCGCGCCGAGGGCAACAAGCGTCTCGATGAGCACGGCGGTCTGGATGGTCATGTGCAACGAACCGGTGACGCGCACGCCTTTGAGCGGCTTGGATTTCGCGTACTTCGCGCGCACGGACATGAGGCCGGGCATTTCGTGCTCGGCCACGGCGATTTCCTTGCGACCCCACTCGGCGAGCGAGAAATCGCGGACGATGTAGTCTTTGGTCGTGGGCGTTTGCGAGGCGTATTGGGCGAAGGTCGCGCTGACTTCGGCGATGACGGCGTTCGTCTTGCCGTTCAATTTGATCCCGGTTCGTCGGGATGGGGAAAGTTTGATCGTTGCCATAGTTAATTTGTTGGTTGTTAAATAGCCTTTTTTAGAGCTTCGACTTTGTCGGTGGCTTCCCAAGTGAGCGCCTTGTCGCTCTTCCCAAAGTGACCGTAGTTGGTGGTCTTGCCGTAAATCGGGCGCCGAAGATTAAGTTGATCAATGATGTCAGACGGCTGGAAGCTGAACACGCGATTGACGGCGCGGATGATTTTGCTGTCGGCCACGGTGTTCGTGCCGAACGTTTCAACGTGAACGCTGACCGGGTCAGGATGGCCGATGGCGTAAGCAGACTGCAGTTCGCAGCGCGAGGCGAGGCCCGCAGCCACAATGTTCTTCGCGACCCAGCGGCCCATGTAGGCAGCGCTGCGGTCCACCTTTGTTGGATCTTTGCCGGAGAACGCGCCGCCGCCGTGCCGGCCCATGCCGCCGTAGGTGTCCACGATGATCTTGCGGCCGGTCAGCCCGGTGTCGCCCTGTGGTCCACCGACAACGAAGCGACCGGTGGGGGTGGTGAGGAATTCGGTTTTCTTGGTGAGCAGTTTTGCGGGGAG
>CAYWTU010000779.1:0-2555 GCA_964461275.1 uncultured Pirellulales bacterium
GTCGATCGTCTGCGGAATCTGCAACGTGTTGATAATCACGTCCGTCACGATCGGCCCGTCATCATCCGTATCCAAGCCGAACAGCCGCGCGAAAATTCCTTGGTCATCTCCCGCGCCCTTGCCGTTCCACGTGACGATTACATCCCCCTTGCCCGACATCGCCACGCTCGGCAGCCGCTGGGTGCCTTCCACCGTGGTGTTCACCAGGAATTCCAAGTCGCCTGCGGCGCCGCCGGGTGCCGGCAAGGCCGTACCGTCGGCCGCAAACCGCCGCGCGAACACGCCCGATTGATCTTCCTGGCCGCTCTGCGTGCCGTTGCCGCTCCAGGTGATCGTGAAATCGCCGTCGTGGTCCACCGCCACGTTCGTGAACGTCTGATCGCCGATTGTCGACACATTCGCCCGCTGGTCGGCCGCGTCGAGCGCCGTCCCGGTGCGGCCGAATCGGCGGTACTGCGCCAGCGCGCCGCTGCCGTCCCCGGAAACCTGCCCAGGTAGCGGATTCGAGCTCCACGCCACCACAAAATCCCCAGCCAGGTCGTCGGCCACTCGCGCGTAGCGGTCCACGTCGCTGGTCACCGTGCTGATGCGGAATTCCTGCTGTGCGAAACCCACGTCCGGATTCACCCAGTCGCTGCCGTCGCGGTTGTACTTGCGGCCGTGGACCCCGTCGGTGCCCGTGGTCTGACCAAAAGTCGTCCACACGATCACAAAGTTGCCCAACGCGTCGACCGCCACGTCCGAATTCTGCTGGTTGCCCGTCTGCGTCACATTCACCAGGAACTCCGAACCCAGCGACGAGCCGCTGCTGTCGTACCGCCGCGCGTAGATGCCATAGCCGTCAGCGTCCTGGTCACTGCTGGTCCAGGTGACGACAAAGTCTCCCTGCACATCCACCCCCACGCTCGACCATTTTTGCGTGCCGGCCGTGGTGCTGTTGGCGCGCGTCGCCCCGGAGATCGCCTCGCCATTGGCCCGGAACCGCCGTACAAACACGTCCGGCTCGCGCAGCGCGCCCGCCGAATCGTATTGGTAGCTCGTCCAAGTGACGATGAAATCGCCATCCCCGTCCATTGCCACCGTCGGCCGGTTGTTCTTCACCTTCGCCGCCGCGGTGCTCACCTGGCTCACGATCCGCTGCGCCCCCAACGGTACGCCGCTGTTGTCGTAACGTCGCACGTAGATGGCGTCGGTCGGCACCGCCGAGCTGTACGGCGCCGTCCACACCACCACGAAATTCCCTTCCGCATCGCTGGCCACGGTATGCGGCGACTCGGGATCGTTCCGCTCGACGACGTTGTCCGTCGGCGTATTGACCGGGAACTCCTTGGTCCCCTGCGTCGCGCCCGGCGGCGGTGCCTTCACGATGAACGTCCGCTGGAAGGCACCTCCCGCCTCGCCGTCGCGGTCGCCGTCCAGCGCGTTCCCTTGCAAATCCTCAATTGCCGGTAACGCAATCAGCGTGTACGTACCATCGGTCAACGGCTGCAACCCCGGCACTGAGGGATTGAGATCGAAAGTCACCACCGCTTCCCATTTGCCCGATGGCGAACCCAGGCCGACCGCGGCCGCTTGGCTCAGCCCAAACGTGATGTTGCTGATCGTGCCAGGCAGCGCCACGCCATTGCGCAACAGCGCCCAGTTGTTCGGATTCAGCACGCTGTTGGCTCCCAGCACGCCACCCGCCGTCGACAGTGGTTCGCTGAACCTCACCACCAGCTGGGCCACCGTGTTGGTGATCGTGTCTCCTTCCTGCACCACCCGCTTAGCGCCTTGCAGTCCGGTCGTCACGCTGGCTGTGGCCGCCGGATCGCCCGTCAGGCCGCTGCTGTCCACGTCCAACTGCGGCTGATTCGCCGCACCGCTCAGGTTGCGGAAGGTAATCACATACTCGTTGGCGCTGACGGCACTGACCGTCGTGTCGTAGCCCAAACCGGCCAGCGCAGTCTGAATCGCCGCCGCCGTGTCGGCGCCGTCGGTGGCCGTCGACTACGGAATCGGCGCCGTGTTGATGCCAATCACGCTCAGCACGAACGTACCACCGGTCGGCGCGCCCGCGATCGTCAGCGTTTGCTGCTCGTTTTGCGCCAATAGCACGTTCGTCACAATCGGCGGGCCATTCTGCGTCGGTGCGCCAATCCGGCGGATCCACACCCCCGTGGAGTCGGTGACCGGCGTCGGATTCGTCTGTGCACCGTTGCCGCTCCACACCACATTCACGTTGCCGTTGTAATCAATCGCCACGCCCGGGAATCGCTGATCACCCGGGACCGTGAACGGCACGCGGAACTCGTCTCCCAATGCTCCGCCAATTCCCAGCGGCCGATTGTCTTCGGTCGCCGCTGCCGTGTATTTTCGCGCATAGATGCCATAGCTGTCCGGCGTGCCCAGCGGGGCTAGATCGTCTTGGAAACTCTCCCACACAATCGTGAAATTGCCCTGCGCGTCCACCGCCACCCGCGAGTACTGCTGATTTCCCGGCGTGAACCGGTTTACGCGGCACTCGTTGCCCGTCACCGAAATCCCGCTCAACGTCAGCGACCAGCCGTTGAGCA
>CAYWTU010000780.1:0-2548 GCA_964461275.1 uncultured Pirellulales bacterium
TCTTCGCCGGAAATCGCGCGGCCTACTCGGTCGTCACCACGGGCGGTGTCACCGGCATTAACGAGTTGCAGCCGACCAACCACGGCGGCGACGGCGCCGACACGTTGACGGAAGTTGAGGTCGCTCGGTTCCGCGACGGCGACGTGGCATTGGCGACGGCCCCCAACGCGCCGCCGGTAGCTTGGACCGACTTCATCACGGCGTCCGAGGACGGCGGCACGATTACTGCTCAGGTGTTGGCCAACGACACCGACGCGGATTTAGGCGACGTGCTGCGCGTCATCGCGGTGGACGGCAGTGGCACACCCGGCTGGATGGAGCTGATCATCATCTACGGCGTCGGCGTGGGAATTTGGCACCCCGGCACGCCCGCCATTCAAGGAACCGCGTCCGTCGCCCCGGACGGCCGCGGTGTGCTGTACACGCCCGCCAGCGCCTTTCAGTCGCTGGGCGCCGGACAGTCGATTTCGGAAACCATCGTGTACACCATCGCCGACGCGGCAGGCGCCGCCGCGAGCGCGCCGCTGAACGTATTGGTTCAAGGCGCCAATGACGCTCCTCTGGCCATCGCCGATCAATTGACGCTGGCTGGAAACGCCGCACCGCAGACGATCAATGTGCTGGCCAACGATTTCGACGTCGACAATGGAGATACGAAAACCGTGGCGTCGCTCGATACGACCGGACTTTTGGGCGCCGTCAGCATCGCGCCCGGCGGCGCCGGCGTCATCTATTCCCCGGGAGCCGCCTTTGCAGCGTTGGCTGCTGGGCAATCGGCCACCGATGCGTTTCGCTACACCGTTGTCGACCGAGCCGGCGCCGCGTCGACGGCCGAAGTTAGGATCACCTTAACCGGCGCGAATACCGCGCCGGAGGCGGTCCCCGACGCCGCCGCTGCCGTCGAAAACGGCGCCCCGATTACGATCCATGTGCTCGCCAACGACAACGACGCCGACGTTGGCGACACCCGTCGCGTCGTGGCGGTCAGCGCCGCCGGATTGCAAGGCAACGTGACGATTGCGGCCGACGGCGCCTCGCTTACCTACGCCGTTGGCAATGCCTTCCAGCACCTCCGGGCCGGCGCCACTGCGACGGAGACTTTCACCTACACCATGACCGACCGCGGCGGCGCCCAGTCGACCGCCGTGGTAACCGTGACCGTGACGGGAATCAACGACGCGCCCCAGGCCGTCGCCAACACGGCCTCGGTAAGTGAAGACGCGGCGCCGCTGACCATCGACGTGTTGGCCAACGATAACGATGTCGACCAGGGCGACACCAAAACGGTGATCGGAGTCACGGCCACCGGTCTGCGCGGCGCCGTGTCGGTGGCCCCGGGCGGTCAAGGCGTCGTTTATTCCGTCGGCAGCGGCTTTCAGTATCTCAGGGCCGGCCAAACGGCCGCCGAGACGTTCACCTATACGATGGTCGACGGCGCCGGCGTGCAATCGACCGCCAGCGTGAGCGTCTCCATCAGCGGCGCCAACGACGGCCCCACGGCCAACCCTGACGCTGTCACGATTACCGAAGACACCGGTTCGCTCAGCGTCGCCGTTCTGAACAACGACACCGACCCCGACACCGGCGACACTCGCCGCGTCCAATCGGTCAACGCCGCCGGCCTGCTTGGCCGCGTCACCGTCAACACCGGCGGCAACGGCTTGACCTACGCCCCCGGAACTGCGTTCCAATATCTGCAGGCGGGCCAGACCGCGGTCGAGACCTTCAGCTACACCATGGTCGACGGCGCCGGCGCGCAATCGACCGCCACGGTGACCGTGAACATCACCGGCGCCACCGATGGACCTATCGCCATGCCGGACGCCGCGACGGCGGCGGAAGACGCCGGGCCAATCGTCATACCCGCCTTGGCCAATGACATAAATGACCTGAATCCCGGCGCAGCGCAGACGATTGTGTCCATCGACGGCGCCGGCTCGCCCGCCACGATCGAGATGATCATCATCTACGGAGTCGGCGTGGGCTTCATCAATCCCGGTTTTCCGGCTATGCGCGGCTCGGCCGAAATCGCCTCCGACGGTCGGCAAATTATCTACACGCCGCACCAGGGCTTGCGCAGCGGACAGTTTGAAACCGACCTGTTCAAGTACACCATCACCGACGGTTCCGGCCGTCACTCAACGGCCATTGTCTCGGTGCTCGTGACCGGCGCCGACGACGCGCCGACGGCCGCCCCCGACGCGCTGACGCTTCCGTACAACGCGGGGCCGACAACGATCAGCGTCTTGGCCAACGACAGCGACCCCGACGACGGCGACACCAAGACGGTCGTCTCGGTCGACGGCAGTGGGTTAATGGGGTCGGCGTCTTTGGCGCCAGGTGGAGCCGGCGTGATCTATTCTCCGGGGGCCGCCTTCGCCAGCCTGGCGTACGGCCAATCGGCGACCGAGACGTTTAGTTATACGATGGCCGACGCGGCGGGTCGCCAATCGACCGCGGCCGTCACCGTCACCATCACCGGCGTCAATCGCCCACCCGTTACGATGCCCGACGTCGCGACGGCCTACGAGGATGGCGCCGCGGTGAC
>CAYWTU010000781.1:0-2543 GCA_964461275.1 uncultured Pirellulales bacterium
GAGTTTCTGGTTCAAACTCTCACTGGTATAACGAATTAGTGAGCGCTGGCCCTGAATGGATCCCTCGTTCCCCATGAACCTATACCATGTGTGAAAACCCGGTTGCGTACATGGTACATTCGGCTCGTAGTGTCATGGCGATACCCTGCATAAAGGACTTCCCAATCACCACCACTCCGATCCAATAATGAGAACGAGGGCGACAGCAGCGCGCCTGCGCCGTACGCTGAGTATGCAACGCGTTCCCCAACTACACCGCCAATTGAGGCATTGGCTACAATATTCCAGTTCGGATCCTGCATGCCATACAACCGCTCTTCCGAGCGGTCGCGGAGTAGCAGATCGTCGATATAACGCAAGCCCCAAACGAACTGGCGGTCGGCACCAGCCTCACCCGGGGAAGTCCCAGTACGTTCTTCGATTGCCTGCCAAAGGGATGGCTCGGTGTAGTAGAAGTGGCGGGTTTCACCCAATTCGCCATCAATGTACGACTCTTGGATAATTCGACGATTCGCGCTGTCGTATTCGTATACGGAGACGTTGTCTTCACCGTCAAACAAAGCTTTCAGGCGATTCCAGGCGTCGTAGATGCCGGTGTACGATGCCGTCATGTCCGCCGGTTGGGGGATTGTGGTCATGTTCCCGGCGGCGTCGTAAGCCGGAGTGACCCAGCTTGGGCCGGTGGACTCGGAGATGCCGGTGATCTCGTTGACTGTGTTGGACGTCCGGGATTGGATGAGGTCCCACATTCCGTTGCCGTTGGCGTCTTCACGGAAGCCGGACCAGTTGCCGGTTTCGTCCAGGGTCCAGCATTGGGCGAATGTCTCGCCGGTGATGGCCGTGTGGCCGCCGTTGAGCGTGCCGCGCTGCATGTTCACGAGCCGGTACAACCCATCGTAGGTGTAGAGTTCGTCGAACGCGGCACTGTTGGCCGTGGCGACGGGATCTTGCCGCCACAGGCGGTTGCCGGCGCGATCGTAGCCGTGTTGGATGCGAACGACGTCCTCCTCGGCGTCGTAATTATACCACAACAGGTCTTTGACCCGCCCGAACCGGTCGAGACCGCGGTAGATGTCGCCGGTGTCGGGGTCGTTGCTCCCCGCCGTGCCAATCAGCGTGTACTTGATCTGCGGTTCGGTATAGTCGACGATCACGATCGAGCTGTCGCCCAAGTAGGCGTAATCGGCCAAGTGCGTGCTGTTGTCGTCGTCGATGTACGACTCGATCCGGCTCGCGGCGTCGTTGATGCCGTCCGTTGTGCCATACTCGTAGTGGAGGACGCGGCCGTTGGGATAGGTCAGCGACATGGGCCGCGTTGTGTTCGCTGAGCCGTCGGCGTAACCGTACTGCACGCTGGGCGTGGTGCTGATATTCACCTCGCCGTCGTGGGCCTGGTACTCGGTGCTGAGCTGGCCGAAGTCGTTGTACACCTTCAGGACCTCGTTGACTGCATCTCTCGACTCCACAACTGCATTATCGTAAGAAGTGATCTTCTCGACAAGACCGCGGACGTCGTACGTCGTGCCGATCCGCAGCACGGCATCGTCGATATCGGTGCCCACGGTCGTTACCCGATCCTGCGTCGGCCGGCCGAGCTTGTCGAAATCATAGGTGTGGACGGTGCCGTTCTGGTCGGTGAGCGTGGTTCTCGCCCCGGTTCGATCGTATGTGTACGCCACCCGGTCGCTGCCATCCACCGAATCGGGCAGGTCTTCGTACCGCAACAAATCGCTCCGGGCAATTTCGGAGTCGCCGAGAGTCGTGCCGTAGGTGTAAGTCGTGGTCTGGTCGCCCGTCTCGCTGTTCTCGGCCGTCAGCGTCGCCAGCGCCCCGTCGGGCGTGTACGTGCGGCGGGTGGTCCGATTGACGTCGCTAGAAGGGGAGCAGGTCCCTTCCTCGGAACTGTCGGAACTGCTCGAAGAGCTGCTGCTGGAACTGCTCGAGCCAGGCGCTGCCTGGTAGTTCTCGATCTTCGTAGTCTCGCGTCCCGCGTCGTCGTAGACCAGGCGGGTTTCCGTTCCCATCGGATCAAGGGATTGGAACGGCATCCCGGCGTCGTCATAGCCGGTGCTCGTCACCAGCACATTGTCCGAACGGGCGGGAATCGTGTCAGGATAGACGAGCGCCGTGCCGCCGTTGGTGCCGTAGTCGGCGTTGGCCTGGGCGCGGCCAACGGAATCGGGCCAAGTGGCGGAATACGTCACGCGGGCTTTGGGCTCGGTGCTCGAGGGAGACCCAAGTTCGCCGGTGCCGGTGGCATGGTGATACCGCTGGCGATTGACCATCAGCACGACATTGCCGCCGGCATCGTACGTGGATTCCATCTGCGAGAGCAGCGTGTCGTCGGCAACTGTGCCGGCGTCGGCGTACGTGGTCTCGTCGAGATCGTACCCGCGGAAGGTCTTTGCAGGCCGGTTGAGGCCGTCGAATTGCGTCTTGATGAACAAGGCGGAGCCGGAGGGCTGGGATTTCAGCACGTTGCCGGCTGGGTCGAACCAGGTGTTGTCGGTGAGCGCGTTGCCGACGTCGCCGGTGGCGGGATC
>CAYWTU010000782.1:0-2538 GCA_964461275.1 uncultured Pirellulales bacterium
CTCCGGGTACGAACCCTGGATAAGTGATGGAACGTCGGCGGGAACGTTCATAATTCGAGACATCCGACCTGGCAGCAGTGGTTCGTTTCCTTCCTATTTTACCTATGCAAACGGCGTCACATTTTTTTTCGCCAACGACGGAACGAATGGGCAGGCGCTGTGGACGACCGATGGCACTTGCGCGGGGACTACCTTGGTGAGCGACATTCGCCCCGACACGGGGTACTGGACGCCAGGGACGGTTGGTTCGGTGGCGGGTGGTCGAATCGTGTTCAGTGCGGACGACTTGTCCGGCGTCGCCGGTAAAGAGCTGTGGGTCTCCGACGGCACCTCTTCGGGCACGACGTTGTTGAAAGACATTCGGCCCGGATCGGCCGGGAGCGAGATCGGCCCCGGCGCGTCGCACAACGGGCTCTTTTATTTCACGGCCAATGACGGCGTGAACGGCGCCGCGCTGTGGCGGACCGACGGCACCGCAAGCGGAACGCAGTTGGTCGCCGACATCGACGCTGAATTGGTCAGCGGGCAGGGAAGCATCGGCTTCTTGAACGGCCAGCCGCTGTTTCGCGCCGACGGCCATTTGTACGTCGTCGATGGTTCCCCAGAAGGCGCGTCGCGCTTGACCGCGGACGATTACTTGCCTTCCAAGTCGTCCGATCCGGCGGTGCTGGGAGGTTTTGACAACGGCGTCGTGTTCGCTGCCAATGACGGAATAACGGGCGTCGATCCTTGGTTCAGTGACGGCACGGCGGCGGGAACGTTCTTGCTCAAAGATATCACGGTCTCGAGCAGTACACCCTTGAGCGGGGCTAAGGGGATGCAAGTCGGCAACACGTTTTACTTTACCCAGGGAAACTACTTCACCGATGGAAACACGATTTGGTCCACCGACGGAACAAACGCGGGAACCGCAATCGCAGCCACCATCCCGGTGACATCGAACTCGAGTTCGGTACCGTACTACGGCGCGGAGTTCATCGACGTGATTGGCGATAAGCTGATTTTTGCCGCCGTCACGTCCACCACTGGGTCGGTCACCCAAACCGGCCCAAGCACGTTCGTTTGGGGCGCCCAATTTTGGAGCACGCTGTTTAGTCTGGAAAACGGCCTGCTCACAGCGCTTGGCCCAGCGTCGTACCGAAGAACGTCCAGCATCGCCGGGTATGCTGCCGCGGGACCAGGAGTTGCGTCACATATCTGGTACGACGGAAGATTGCACGCGTCCTTCCTAGCGAATCCGGGGGTTGTGGTCACCGATGGCACGGTGGCGGGGACCACCAACGTCAGCCCCAGCGGCCCGTATTTGGACACTTCCGATCTGGCGCCGTTTCAGGGGGCCCTGTTCGTTGTCGCTGGAGTCGCTAGTCTTGACGCAACCGGCGTTGCTGAAGAAGAATTGTGGCGCTACGATGCCCATGTAGGCTTCACCCTGGTGAAAGACATCAAACCAGGAACGTCGGGATCGTTTGCACGAAGACTGACACCCGTGGGAGACACCCTCTTCTTTGTTGCCAACGACGGCGCGACGGGCCATGAACTATGGAAGTCCGACGGGACCGGCAGCGGCACGGTGCTGGTGAAGGACATCCGGCCCGGCGCGTCCGACAGCAATGGGGTTTCCCTTAACAATGTCGCCGGACGTCTCGTATTCTTCGCCAACGACGGAACCGGAACGAAGCTTTGGAGCAGCGATGGAACGAGCGGCGGAACGAACGCCCTCACCTCGTGGACCGCAACGGCGACCGAAGCATTAGTGCACGATGGAGCGCTTTACTTTTTGGGCAACGACGGCGTTAGCGGCGCGGCGTTGTGGCGGACCGATGGCACCGTCGGGGGAACATTTCCAATCACCCCGGCAACAGCGACGTTCGGCGGCGTTAGTACCTTGTCGCCGGTGGACGGTCGGTTGTTCTTCACCGCCACCGACGCGGCCCATGGCAAAGAGCTATGGTCGACCGACGGGACGTCATCCGGCACCGCGATCTTTCACGATATCCGCCCTGGCCCGAATTCATCCAATCCGACCGGTCTGACGAATGCCGGCGGCCAACTTTGGTTCGCCGCCAGCGACGGCATCAAGGGCAACGAACTTTGGCGGTACGCGCGGATACCTCCCGTCGCCCAAGCGGGAGCGTCTCAAACGATCTCCGCAGGCAGCCCGCTCACGCTCAGCGCCGCCGCGTCCTACAGCCCTGTCGCCGGCGCGAGCATTGTCTCCTACTCCTGGGACGTCAACGGCGACGGCACGTTCGGCGACGCGACCGGCGTGAATCCGACGCTTAGCTGGTCGCAACTCAGCGCGCTCGGCATACAACTCGGCGGCAGCTACAACGTCCGCGTCCGTGTGACGGACAACGAAGGGGACGCCGCCACGTCCGACGCCGTTACGCTGGTGGTCACGGGGATTGGCACGAGCGGGCCGAATGTTATTGTGGCCGGCACCACCGGCAACGACACGTTCACGTTCGCCCGCAGCGGCGCGGCGAATAAAACGAACATCACCGTCAACGGCACAAACTTCGGCGTCTGGACCGTCGG
>CAYWTU010000783.1:0-2534 GCA_964461275.1 uncultured Pirellulales bacterium
ATTCCGCGGCAGGCAGCCTGGCCTTGGCCCGAAGTGCGCTGCCGCTGGCCATGGCGTTGTCGGTGGCACTGCCGTTGTCGGCGACGGCGGTCGCGCGTTGGTGGTGGCGAGCGTGAGCCGCCGCTTGTCGTCGCCAAGCCGCAATAATCTCACGATCCGTCCACAAGCTTGATTCCAGCGGCCCGTTCACACACGCGAACCACAGCCGCGAAATCGCGTTCCCCCAAACCCATGCGGCGGGCAAGGTCGTACTGTTCGAGCGCCAACTTACCTAGCGGCAGCGGCGCCTCGCAGCGGCTGGCCAGATCGAGCGCCAAGGCCACGTCTTTGCGCATCAAGTCGGTCATAAACCCGGGCTCGTACCGGTCGGCCAACACAAACTTGCGGACGCGGGCGGCGAACATCTCCGAGTTCCCGCTGGAGACCGAGATCACCTCCGCCATGGCCGACGGATCGAGCCCCGCCTTTTTGCCCAAAACCAGCGCCTCGGCAATCATCGTCATGATGCCGCCGGCTAGGAGTTGGTTGACGATCTTGACCGTTTGCCCGGCGCCGAGAGGCCCCATATGAAAGATATGTTTGCCCATGGATTGGAGGATCGGCCGGACGCGCTCGAACTGTTCCGAGGGGCCGCCCACCATGATCGACAGCGTCCCTGCCTCAGCCCCCCATGGCCCGCCGGAAACCGGTGCATCGAGCGTCTCCATGCCGCGCGCCGCCAGTTGCTTTGCCACATCGCGAATCGTGCCCGGGCCGATCGTGCTCATCTCAAGCAGCAGTTTGCCCGGCGCAGCGCCTTCCACAATGCCGCCGGAGCCCAGCGTCACTTCGCGGACCTGCGGATCGGCCGTGACAATCGTGATCACCACGTCCGCGACGCGTGTCACGTCCGCCGGCGACGGGGCTGCCGTGGCGCCCGCGCGGGTGAATTCTTCGCTGACCTCGCGCCGCCGCGCGTAGAACACCAACGGGAACCCCGATTTGAGCAGGTTGTGGGCCATGTGCCGGCCCATGGTTCCCAGGCCGATAAAGCCGACGGTTTCGCTAGCCATGGGCGACTCGTTTCAGCGGTGAGTTGGAAGTCCCGCTGGCGCGTCCAGCGAGTTTTGCTATTCTGGGCCGAATCCATACGAAAAGGAATCGCCCCATGACCGTCTCGCCGGAACAGATTGTGCGCTGGTGTACGCCGCTGCTCGATCCATCGACCACCCCGTCGCGCTCGCTGGCCGACTATCTATCCGCCACCAGCCGCATGGCCTCGCTGCAAGACCTGCCCCCCGGCACGCGCGTTTTGGTCCGCGGCGACGTGGACGCCAAGCCAGGACCGCAGGTTGGCGACGGCGACGTTCGCCTGCGGTCGATGGTCGAGACGCTCGAATTCGGTCGGCGGCACGGCTGGATCCAGGTGGTCTTTGGTCACATTGGCCGAAAGCCCGAAGGTTCGCTCAAAGCGGTGGCGGCGCGGCTGGGCCAATTGCTGGGCGTTGCCGTACCGCTGGTGGCCGACTGGCTCGACGAGTCCACCAATCTGGTGACGGCGGCAACGGCGGGCCAAATTCGCGCCGCTGCGCCGGGCAGCGTATTGGTGTTGGAAAACACTCGCCGCTACGAAATTGAGCGCGTGCTCTGGAAGGCCAAGCCGGCCGATCTGCCAAGTCTGGCGCCCAAGCTGGCTGCGTTCTGCAACTCGCTGGCCGGCGACATCGCCGATGTGTACGTCAATGAGGCGCTGTCGGCGGGAAGTTTGGACACCTCCACTACGGTCGTTCCGGCGGCCATGCAGCGCGCTGCCCTGGGACTGTACGTCGCCAAAGAATTTGACGGACCGATGATGCGCTGCCTGGAGAGCAGCCTGGTGATCTTCAGCGGGCTGAAGATCGACAAACTGGACGACCTGGAGGCAATGGTCAACCGCGGCACGATTCGCCGCGTCATTGCCGCCGGTTCGCTGGCCATGGCGCTGAAGAAGGCGGCGGCACAACTCGATGGTGGCGACTTCGGCCTGGGCGTGGCAGAAGACCCAGCACGCGTCGATCAGCCATACTACATTCCTCCTGCGCGGATCGAACAGGCCAAGGCGATGTTGGCCCACGGCCGCAATTCCGGCGTGCAGTTCATACTGCCGGTGGACTTCGTGCTGCAAGACGGCCGGGTGGCGCCGTTGATCGGCGCCGCCGATCAGCAGTTCGATGTCGGCCCCGCCTCGAGCAAACTGTTTGCGCAGACCGTCGACACCGTGATTGCTGAACACAAGGCGCGCGCCGCCGGCGCGCCGCCGGTGGCGGTGTTTCACAACGGAGTGTTCGGCATGTTCGAGGACCCGCGGTTCGAAGCCGGCACGAAGCAGTTCGTCGTGCAGTTGCGGCGCATGACCGAGGCGGGGCTCGACGTGTATGTCGGCGGTGGCGAAGGGGGCGCTGCCCTAGAAAAATAGGGCAAGCCCGACTGGGTGAAGCATTGTTTTACCGCCGGCGGCACAGTGCTCAACGCGCTCGGCAGCTCGCCGGTCCCCTACTTGCAGGCGCTAGCCATGG
>CAYWTU010000784.1:0-2525 GCA_964461275.1 uncultured Pirellulales bacterium
GTTTCTGATCGACCGCGGCTGGAGCGAATCGCGAGCGGTGGAACTGGGACGACAGGTGCTCTGCGACAACACGCATTCGATTTTTAACGTCCGTTAGCGGCGGCGCGACATGCTGGCCCGATTTGCTGCCCTGCTCGCTCGACCGGTGGACGGCGCCTCGCTGGCGTTTTTCCGGATTGCATTTGGACTGGGGATGTGCGGCGAGGCTTGGTCGCTGCTTAAACCGCGGCCCGGCGGCAGTTTTCTAACGAGGATCTACACCGGTCCCGACGTCCATTGGTTCCTTCCGTACCCCTGGTTCACCTGGCTGCCGACGTTTTCGCCGGCGGTGATCACGGGCATGGTGTGGGCCCTGGCCGCGGCCGGGCTGTGTTTGGCGGTGGGGGCGGCCATGCGGCTGGCGGCGCTGGTTTGTTTGGCGATCTGGAGTTACCTGTGGGTCGTCGATGCCACGCTGTTCAATAACCACTACTACCTGTGGTCGTTGTTGGCGCTGTTGCTTGTCTTCATGCCGGCTGGACGGTGCTGGAGCGTCGATCGCTGGGTGCGCGATCGACGGCGGCCGGGGCCCTTGCCCGAGGCGGATGAGATTCCGTTCTGGCCGTTGTTTCTGCTGCGGACGCAACTGTTCATCATGTATTTCTACGCGGCGATCACGAAGATCACGGTGGACTATCTGTGGCACGCTGAGCCGCTCAAAACGGCCCTCACCAGTTCCGAGGTGCTGCGGCCGTTCCGCAACATTCTGCCCGCGGCTTTGCTTCGCCCCGTGGCCGACCTGTTGCACTGGCCGACGCTGGCCTACGCGATGGCCTACAGCGGTCTGACGTTCGACCTGGTGATTGGCGTGCTGCTCATCGTCCGCCGGACGCGGATTCTCGGGCTAGCGCTGACCGGTTTCTTTCACGGCTTCAACCACCTAGTGCTGTTCGAGGACATCGGGTGGTTTCCGATATTGGGTTTGTTGTCCACTTTGATCTTTCTGGACGCCGATTGGCCGCGGCGACTGCTGGCATGGCTGCGGCGACCGACCTGGCGGGCGCCAGAGTGGCGCTGGTTTGCAGCGGGCGCGGCGCTGCTGCCGGTGTTTGGCGCGGCGCTTGGTTGGAAGCTTCGCGACCGGCCGCCCGAAAGCCCGTCACCCGCTCGGCGACTTTGGTTGGGGACGGTTCCGGCGGTGCTGTTGTGGACCACGTTTCACATCGTGTGGCCGCTGCGCCATTGGCTGATTCCGGGCAACGTGAATTGGACGACGGAGGGGGAGCGGCTGAGTTGGCGGATGAAGGCCAACTCACGTCTCGGCTGGCCGACGCTGTACCGCGTGGTCGATCCGGCGGTGGCAGGTCCAGGTCGCAACGGCCGGTTGCGGGTCGATTGGAACGCCTGGAAGGGGCCCCGCGAGATCTATCACGATGTCAGTTTCGACGGCATTCGTTGGTCAAGCCTGCCTGAGGTGCTGCCCGTGGTGCAGCCGCTGGTGGGCGAGCGAATTTTGTACAACCCGTTGGCGGCCAGCGTGCAGGTTCGCGGCGATGCGGTGGCCCATCAGCAACGCCTCGAAGCGTGGTGGCAAGGGCGATTCGGCCGGCGGCCGGTGGTGCAAGCGACGATATCGCTGATTGAATTGTTTGATCGTGCGGAGGCTGTTTTTCGCCGACAACGGGTCGATAGTGTGCTGCTTGACGCCGTCCGGGCCGGGCGTGAATTGGCCCAGAAGATGGCCGACCCGGAGACGAAGTCGGCGCCTCGTCGGCGGCTATCGCTGCAACTTACGGCGCTGATGGGCCAACTGTCCCGCAGCACGACCGTGGGGGGGACCGTTCGACAATTCCTGCAACAACTCGACCCGTGGGCGCTGGAAGGGATTGCGGCGCCGCCCGGCGCCGGATTCTTGGCTGTCGAGGACCGAAAACTGCTAGAGATGGACGACCGCGGCTACGTGCGTTTGAACCGTGAGCGCTGGCGGGCGGCGGCGACCGACGAGGCGTTGGAGTGGTGGGCCGACTTTCGGGAGTTGCCGGCGGCCGATTGGAAACGCCTGCCGGCCTGGATGGCTTATGAGGCGTCCGGCCGGATGTGCGGCGTCCTTTGCAATCCCTATCGCGACCTGGCCGAGTTTCGCTGCCAGCGGATCGCGATGAGGCCGCTGATGATGCACACCTATGCGCAGCGCGTGGCCGAACGTTGGCAGGCCGATTATGGTCGTCGTCCGCAGGTTTATGTATGGGCCGATTTGGCAATCAACCAGCATCCGCCGCAAACGATCGTGGACCCCACGGTGGACCTGGCCGCTGCGCCGCTCGGCCAATTCCGTCACAACCCGTGGATTCTGCCGCGGAAGCGGTACGAGGCTCTTCCGTAACTGCCCGCGGGAGCAGATGTCGCCATATCTGTTGACGCGCCACAGGGTTGCGCAATCGTTGGTCTCGCACCGGCCCAGCCAGCGCGTCAGCCTCGAATGTGCCACGAAGTGTTGAGCCACCGCCGGCTCGTCGGCGCGTGGACAGCACCCCAGCCAATGGTTA
>CAYWTU010000785.1:0-2519 GCA_964461275.1 uncultured Pirellulales bacterium
TTCGCCAATGAGGGAAGCAACCGCAGTTATGCGTTTCTGGACGTGCCCGACGGACACCACGACCTGTCGCACCACGGTGGCGATCAGGCCAAGCAGGCCAAAATCCGCACCATCAACCGCTTCCACATGGAGCAGTTCGCCTACTTTGTCGAACGATTGAAGAACACCCCCGAGGGCGAAGGGAGCGTGCTCGACCATTCGCTTTTGTTGTACGGCAGCGGGATCGGCGACGGCAATCGCCACAATCACGACGACCTGCCGGTGGCCCTGGCGGGACGCGCCGGCGGAGCGGTGTCCACTGGCCGACACCTGTCGCTGGAAAAAGAGACGCCCATGGCCAATCTGTTCCTGTCGCTGCTGGACATCGTCGACGTCCACATCGACAACTTCGGCGACAGCACCGGACGACTGGCGGGCTTGGACGGCTAGCGGTCGCGGTGGGGAAAAGATGGAAAGACTTATTTTTTCGGTCGTTCCCAACCCCCGTTGATTCCAACGCACCGAGAAGGCTGTTCGTCGGGCACTAAATTGACCCTGCCTCCGGTCGTTCTATAATTCAGCGTTCCATGGGCGCGCCGGTTGTGAAGCATCCCACGTAACGTCAGCGGCATCACAATGGTCTCCGATCGGTCTTCGACGCGCGCCGGTCGATTCGCCCGCTGGTTCGCGACCACTGTGGCGGTGTGGTTCGGCATTGTGGGCGGATCTCTGGGGGAAGAGAGACAGCCGCCCGCCGAGCGGCGGACCGGGCAGTTGATCCGCATTCCTGCGCCGATCAGCGACAGCGTGGAAAAGCGGGCACGTCGCACGGTGAGCAAATTCTTGGAGCAAGCTCGCCGCGCCGGCGCGCAGCCGCTGGTGGTGGTCGAAATTCTGCCCGGGCAGAACGACTTCGGCAAAGCGCTCGACCTGGCGCGGTTTCTCAGCAGTGAGTCGCTGGCTGGCGCGCGGACGGTGGCCTACGCGCCGGGCGACCTGACCGGACACAGCGTGTTGGTGGCGTTGGCCTGCGACGAGATCGTGTTGGGACCGGAGTCAAAGTTTGGCAACGCCGGCGCCGACGAAGCGGCCATTACTCCCGACATGCGCAGCGTATACGCCGAAATTGCCGGCCGCCGCCGAACCGTGCCGGTCGATTTGGCGCTGGGCATGCTCGATCCGGCGCTGGAGGTGTTGTCGGTTGAAACGGAGCTCAGCCGCGAATTCGTGCTCTCGCAACGACTCGATGAGGTTAAGAACGAGCGCGCGGTGCAATCGACCAAGGTGATCATTCGGGCCGGAGAGCCGGGGCTGTTCACGGCGGCTCAGGCCCGCGAGTTAGGCGTGGTCAGCTTGTTGGCGGACGATCGGTCGGCGCTGGCGCTGGCGCTTGGGCTTTCGCGCGAGGCGATGGAGGAAGACCCGTCCTTGGGTGAAGGATGGCGGACCGTGCGGATCGCCCTTCAGGGCGAACTGTCGCCGAGCACGGTGCGGCGCTATCTGAGGACGCTCGAGGAGGTGTTTCGGCGTCGGGACGTCAACCTAGTGCTGGTGGATCTCGACAGCCGCGGCGGATCGTTGGCCGACAGCCTGACGTTGGCTAATTTTCTGGCCGATTTGGATCCCGCCCGGCGACGGACGGTCGCTTACATTGCCCATGAAGCCCGTGGGGAAGCGGCGCTGGTCGCGTTGGCTTGCGACCATATTGTGATGCAACCCGGCGCGACCATTGGCGGCGCGGGCGACTTTCCCTGGAGCGATGCCGACGTTCAGGCGGCCGCGGCCAGCGTCGGTGAGATTGCCGAGCGCAAAGGGCGCAATCCCTCGCTGGCCCAGGCGATGATCGATCCGCGGGTTCGCGTGTTTCGGTACACCCGCCTGACCGACGGGCTGGTCGAATACTTTTCGCCCGAAGCGGCGGCCCAGCAAGCCAAGCCCGACGATTGGCGGCAAGGCCCCGAGTTGGGGCAGCCGGGTGAGCGACTGGCGCTGACGGCGGACAAGGCTTTGGAGAACCAGACGGCCCGCTACGTAGTCAACGATTTCTCCGAGTTCAAACAGCAGTACAACCTGGAGCGCGATCCGGAGTTGGCGCAGCCCAGTTGGGTCGATCATTTGGCCGAGGCGCTCAATTCGTTCGCCGGTTCGCTCACCTTGCTGACGGTGGCGTTCATCGCCTTGTACATCGAGATGCACACGCCGGGCATCGGCGTGGCGGGGTTGACCGCCTTGCTCTGCTTCTTGTTGTACTTCTGGAGCAATTTCTTTGGCGGCAACGCCGACTGGCTGGAAGTGTTGATGTTCTTGGGAGGCGCGGCGTGTCTAGCGATCGAACTGCTCGTGTTGCCCGGATTCGGCGTCTTTGGATTTGCCGGGGCGGGCCTGATCCTCGGTTCGCTGGTCCTGGCCAGCCAATCCTTTTTCTTGCCGCACAACGCCTATCAATTGCGACAACTCCGCGATTCGATGCTGACCGTGGGCGGGGCAATTGTGTCCACGGCCGCGATCGCCTATCTCCTCCGACGGCTGTTGTTCGCAAC
>CAYWTU010000786.1:0-2514 GCA_964461275.1 uncultured Pirellulales bacterium
CCATGCACACCGGCCTGGTGGTCTGTTTAGACCGGGCCAACGTCGACACCGACCAGATCATCCCCAAGCAATTCTTGAAGAGGATTGAACGGACCGGATTCGGCCAGTTTCTGTTCTTTGACTGGCGCTATCGGGACGATGGCAGCGACAACCCCGAGTTTGTTCTCAACCGGCCCGAGTTCCGTGGCGCCAGCGTACTCTTGGCGCGCCGCAATTTTGGCTCGGGGAGCAGCCGTGAACATGCCCCCTGGGCGCTCGAGGACTTCGGGTTTCGGGTGATCGTCGCCCCCAGCTTCGCCGACATTTTTTACAACAATTGCTTCAAGAACGGCCTCTTGCCCATTCGCCTGGACGACGGCACGGTGGATGAACTGTTTCGTCGCGCGGCCCAGTTCCCGGGATACGAGTTGACGGCCGACCTTGAAGCGTGCGAGCTGACCGACGAACACGGGTTTCGTACTTCATTCTCGATCGACGACTTTCGACGCCACTGTTTGCTCAACGGCCTGGACGACATTGGACTGACGTTGCAACACGAGGCCGACATCTCCGCGTACGAAGCTGCGCACGGCATCGATTGAGTGTCGGGCGCCGGGCGCGAGCCGCGCTGTGGGCTAACCCTACGCTGTGGGCTAACCCAACGCTGTGGGCTAACCCAACTCGGCCACGCCCAAATAACGCAAGTACAGCCGCGTCAATTCGCGGGTGATCAATGAATCGTCGAACAGCATCTCGGTCTCACTGGTCTTGGGGAACAGTGACCGGGTGTCCAGCAGGCCCAGGACCACCCGCAACCCAAGGTCGACGGCCAAGGCGGGATCGGGGTGGCGCAGCTCTTGTTGCCTAGTGAGCAGAAGCTCGCGCACCCGCAGCGCCACGTGGTTGCCTATGCGAATCGCCTTGTCGGCAAACGCCAGGTCGTTTCCCGCTTGCACCAAAAACGCCCGAATCAATCCGCGCCGCTGCCGGTAGGTGCCAATTAGGAACGGCAGCAGCTCTTGCAAAATCTCCGCCACGCTGGCCCCTTCCCAAAGGGCCGGGTCGAGGGCCGCATCGGCCGTGGCGGCCGCTTCGTCGCAAAATCGTTCGTGCAAACAGCCCAACAGCGACTCTTTATCGCGAAACCGGGCGTAAAAGGCGCCAATCGACGATTGGGCCTGCGCCACAATCTCGGCGATCGTGGCGCTCTCGAAGCCCTTTTCGCTGACCACCGCCTCGGCCGCATCCAGAATCCGCTCGAGCGTCTCCTGGCTGCGCGTCTGGTGCGGTGGGCGAACCCAAGCCACTTGATGCGATTTGGTCGGCGGCACAACGCTCAAGTCTGACGCTCCCCATCTGTTTCTTCGCACTCTGCCCGCCCGGCAGCTTGAACGAACCCAAAAACCGACCAGCCGCCCGCCTACCCCCCTTGAGCGGCCCGTTTCATTGATCCTTCATGGGTTGTAATTTGCCGGCGGCAGACAGTCAACTATCGCCGGCAATACCAGAACGGCGAATGCCTCGGACGTCGATTCGTCGCAGGGCAACCGATCACTTGTGGGCTGCGGGGCGCGCCATGGCCCAAATGGGAATCGAATGGCCGGGCGGTAAAGAGCGCTCGGTTATCGCGTAACCATGTTTCTCGTATAGCCGGACGTTCGACTCCTGGTGCGTTTCCAGGTACGCCGGGGCAGCCATTGGCGAAGAATCGATTCGCCCATGCAGATTGGCCAGCAGGGCGCTGCCAAGACCTTGCCCCTGCCGACGGGGAACCACGCCGATGGCGGCCAGGTACCAATGCGGCGCCGGTGCATAGCGGTGGTGCAGCCGGCGGGCCTGGCGGTCATAGGCTTCCAGCCGTCGAAACGCAGTCCAACCAAATCGCCACGTCATAGCCCCCATGCCGCAGGCCAGTTGCCGCACGAGGCCCGGCGCCGCAACGCCCGGCGGCAACCAGCAGGCCACGCCACCGAAGTCGTCGGCCACGAACACTCGTCCGTAGCGCAGCGCGTCGCGAAGGATCGCCGCGTACAGCGAGCGCACGCCCCCCTGCCGACGGGCGCGATCGGCCTGTGCGTAACGCATCAACGGATAGTCTTCAAACGCCCAGGCCAGGGCGTCAGCCGCAGGCGCGAATTCGGCCCGGCTGATCTCGCGCACCATAACGCCGAGGGGTGCGGGTGACGGCGTCATACTCATGCGGCCAGATCCTCCTGCGCCATGAGCAGCTCGGCCAGATGCCAGCACCGCACCGGCCGCTCGAGCCGCCGCAACCGTCCGCCGATGTTCATCAAGCAGCCGGCATCGGTGGAGATCAAGGTGTCGGCGCCGGTCTCGGCGATGGCCCGCACCTTATCGTCCACCATGGCGCACGATATTTCCGGATAGCGGACGCTGAACGAACCGCCGAATCCGCAGCACTGATCCTGCCGAGCCAACGGAACGTAGTGCACGCCGCGAACTGCTTCAATCAACCGACGATGCTCGTCGGTCAGCCCCAGGCCTCGCAGGTGACAGGCGTAGTGATAGGTGACG
>CAYWTU010000787.1:0-2495 GCA_964461275.1 uncultured Pirellulales bacterium
CTCGCATGTGAGCGCCCTGACCGCGGCACTAGTCGATCCGCAGGCGTCGGTGGCCGTTGCGGCCGCGAAGGCGTTGGGGCGGCCCGGCCTGCTGCGCGATCCGGCGCCGCTGATCGGGGCGCTCGACGGTTCCGATCAGCAACTGCGGTTGACGGCGGCGCGGAGCCTGGTCCGGGGAGGTTTTCCCCAGGGGCCTGCGGCACTGGAGCGGTTGTGCCACGAGTCCGACGCCAAAACCCGAGTGCAGGTGGCCCAGTCGATGGGCGAGTTGGCCGACGAGCGGTTCGTGCCGGCGCTGTTGAAGTTGGCGGACGACCCGGTGGCCGACGTTCGGCTGGCGGCGCTGGCCAATTTGCCGCGCGTCACGGGCCACGATCTCACGAGCGGCGCGGAAGCGCGGGGCTCGCTATCGCCGCACGAGCAGTTGCACCTTTGGAAACGGTGGTGGGCACAGCAGCAAGAGTCGGCGGCGCAGCGCGCGGCCGCTCAGTAATTCAGCGCGATGCCACGGCGGCTCAGCTCTTCGGCCAGTTGACTGGCGGCGCCCGGGTGTGAACCAAATTGCACCGCGTCCAAACCGATTTCCCGCGCCCCGGCCACATTCTCCGGCCGGTCGTCCATAAAGAAAATTTCCCCCGGCGCCACGCCCGCCAGCTCGACGGCGGCTCGGTAGATGGCCGGGTCGGGTTTCATGGCCCCTATCCGAAAGCTCAAGGCGTGAACCTCGAAGCACGACGGAAGCATCTCGTACCGGCCATCGGCGAAGAAATCCCAGTGCAATTCGTTGGTGTTGGAGAGCAGTCCCAGCCGCTTGCCCGCGGCCCAGAGGTGCGAGACGATCGGCTTGATGGGAGCATTGATCGAAAAGATGTCCGACAGCGCGTGGGCCAGTTCGTTGTAGTCCGGACGCCGACCAATCGCCTGGCAGAACTCGTCGTAGAATTGCCGTGGGTCGATCTGTCCCTTTTCAAACCGCTCGGCTAGCTCGGTTTCCACGAACGTCCGCCAAATCGTTTCGGCCGGCACGCCCGTCACTTCGGCAACCTGACGACAGAGCCGATGATTGTCGAAATGCAACAGGACGTTGCCGATGTCGAAGTAGATGAAGCGAATGCTCATGCCAAGCGGAAGCGGACGGACGGTAGACCCGCGCGGGCGCCGCGGGCGAGGTTTCGGAGAGCCGACAAGGTAGAACCCCGCCGCGAGCGTGTCCAGGTCGATTGGCGCCCCGGCCTATTGCCCCACGGTTAGCCGAATCATCACGCGGTGTTCGCCGTATTCGGGGTGACCCGTCTCAATCACCACCAGGGCCGATTTCTCCTCGCTGGTCATGGCCGTCTCGCCGCTCCCTTCCCGGCCTAGGTATTGCATCGGCGGCGTATCCTTGGGAAGCGCAATGGTCACCGGGACTTCGGTTACCGCGTCGTTCAGTGGCCGCGGCTCGCCAAACGTCACTTGCAAACTCTCGGGCCGTTTAGAGCCGACCTGAAGTTGAATCTTGTCGCGATCCGGTCCGCGCAACAGCACCCGCAACTTTCGTTCGGCGCCTTGCCCCTTGGGGATGAATCCTAGATCGATGATGCCGGAATTGGTGCGATGCGGCACGTAGCCTCGGCCGCTGACCTTCATGTTGCCCTGTACGGAACCGTTCACGGTGATCGTCGCCGGCGGCACGCCGTCAAGGTTCGTGTTGAGCAAAAGCGCCTGCTGAATCGTGCCGGCCGGCAGGCCGGGCTTGACGGTCAGCCGCACTCGCAGGGCGCTGCGGGCCGACAACGAACCGCGCTCAGTGGCCGAAGCGGGTTCGATCGACACGTCAAAAAACGGCGCCGTCTCGGGCACGGCAAAGCTGTGCTCTTTCACAGCCAGGTCGTCTGTCCGCTTGGTGACCAAAAAGCTTTCGACCGTCTTCGATTCGCCCGGCGTGAGTTCGCCCAGCAATAGCGTGCTCGGCAATGCCGTCAACGAGGCTTCGATATTGCCCTCGATCGCCAGCACCAGGCGGTCTTTCGCCTGGTCGTTGGAAAAAATAACGGCCGTCTGGCGGAAGCTAGGGTTGGCGTCGTCCTTGGCTTCCCAGGTCAAACTGACATCGAGCGACTCGCCGGGTGCAATCTCAGCCCGGGTCTGGTCGTTGTCGCCGAATGAGCTGAGCGTGCATTTGCAGGTCGTCTCGCCGCGGACCAGCACGACCGGCTTGGCGCCCACGCTGCGAAACGTGAAGACGTGCGATCGCTTTTCCCCTTTCTCCATGGCGCCGAAGTTGAACGTCGTGTGGTCGATCTCCAGCTTGGCGTCCGGGTCGAACGTTGGCGCGCCGGGATTGGAGACAGGCGCTAAGACCTTGTTTCCGGGCTCGCCCGGTACGGCGCTGGGGGGGGCGCTGGTCAATTGACTGACGGTCATGCCAATGCCGACGCCCACCCCGAGGACGAGGGCGCCGATAATCAGAAAGGTTGGTTTCATGTTTTTTGGGGACTAGAAAAAGCTGGTGC
>CAYWTU010000788.1:0-2490 GCA_964461275.1 uncultured Pirellulales bacterium
GGAGTCTTCGGAGAAGCAGTGCGGAACGGGTAGAAAAGTCTGTGGTGCGTCAGGGCAGCGTCGGGATGCGATTCACGTCGGCGGCTTTAAGGACGGTTGGCGCGAATGGCCACCACACGCGGACCGTTGACGGATCGATGTCGGACGGCGACAGCACTGCTTCTCCGAAGACTTCGAAGCAGTGGCACCTCCGCCATTCTCCACCGCTCATTCCGACCTCCCTCAGTTGCACGGTCCACGCGTTCCCCGTTGCCGCACGCCGCGCGATTGCAGATCACGACGCAGCAGTTCGCGTTCAATCGCCAGCTCGCGATCGATCTCCCGCCGACGCTGGCGGGCACGAGCCAAATCGAGGTCACGTTCCAGGTCGCGAAGCCGCTGACGCGCGAGCACACGCCGCGCACCAAGCAGATTCCGTTCGACGGGTGACAACGCTCGGCCTAACAGGAACCCGCCCGCGAAACGGTCATCCACGCGGCCATCGAGCACGCGCCCCAAGAGGATCGCGTTGGCCACCTCGTCACGTTCAGCGAGCAGGCCACCGGCCACACCCGCTCCGAACTGGGCCTGAGCCGGCGCGGCCGCCGCGAGCCCCAGGCACAACCCACTCAGCACACACACCGTTCGTACCATTCGAACACTCCTCATCGAGTTAGCCGGCCGATTTCCGCCAGCACACCTGGCAGGTCGGCGTCGGCGATTTGTTCAGAAGACTTCGGGGGCATGGCCGCCTTGACGTGCCGCTTGGCCGTCGCGGCGTTGGCCAAACCTTTGCCCCAGAGCACGGCGATCGACGCTTTGCTCGCCGTCACGTCATCCAGCTTCACCGAGCCGTCGAGCACGACATCCGCCTTCGCACCATCGCCCGCGTGACACGTCGCGCAGTACTTGCCGAGCAACGGAAACGCCCCGGCCGCAGACGCGAGCGGGAGCGACGAACGAACCGTGCGTTGCGTGCGGACCGTGGTCTGCGGGTCCATGAACGCGCGGATCAAGTCCGGCAGCGCCCGCAGCGCCTCGACGCGAGCCGCTTGTGCCGCCGCCGTTTGGCTCGCGGCGCTCGTCTGGTCGACCGATTCCTTCAGGCCCTGCAACGCTTGTTGCTGTTGAGGCCCCAGTCCCTCGACGGCACGCGCGTAACGCTCGCCCAGCACGTTCGGATCAAGCTGCCCGAGGAAGTCGGCGGTCGTCGAATAGCTTTCCACGCGCTGGCCGTAGACCGTGTTGCCCGCGTAAGGCGTCCCGCCGATCGCTCCGGTGTACGGGTCGTAACCGCGCACCACACCCCGTCCACCGAGCACGGCCTGGAGCGCGTTGCCGAACGCCGAGTACTCGGCCACGGCGCGGTCGGTGGCGCCCTGATACTGCACGGCGGCTTTCACCGCTTCCGTCAGATCGGACCGCCAGTCGCGCGTCTCCGTGCGAAGGTTCACGCGACTTTCCGGCACGGCGACCGGCTCGTAGCGATAGGTCACGCAGCCGTAGGCATCCGTGGTGGCGCGTCGCACGTGCGGCACGCCCGTGGCCGAGTAGTAGTAGCCGTCCTGAAACGTGTAGGTCTGAGCGAAGGCGATGGCCGGCCAGAGCAAACAGAAACAGACCAGACGATTCGCACCGAGATTCATGTGACACCCCCGTTGCTTGTTGAAACCGACACGCCACACCGGCGTTCGCGGTAGTTGAAACGCAGCGTGAACGCCACGCGGCGTAGGTGGTTATGAAATGACGGACCGGAGTTGCAACCTGCGTTGCAACAGGTGTTGCAACATCTGTTGCAACGCACCTAAGGCCGATTGAAACGTGTCGTGCCTGCGGTAGCTCGGCGGCGAAAGGCTTCCTGATAGACGGACTCCCAATCCCGGCGCGTGACGGTCTGGCCGATCTTGAGTGCGGCGACGATCGGGTCTTCGGGGAGCACGCCGGGTGCGATCTCCACGGGGAGCGGTGGCAGGGCCTCACGCAGTTTGCGAGCCGCGTCGGTTGCCGTTTCGCCGGGCCACGATCGCAGGCCGAGTTCGCGGCACGCGGTCTCGGGGCCGACACCGGCGTACCAGTAGGTTTCGAAATGCTCGGTAATCGCCGCACCGAGCGAGTTCGGATTGAATTTCCCCGTGGCTCGCACCACGAACTCGGCGAAGTCGTCGCGGGCGCGGCGGATCACCTTGTCGCTGTCCCAGCGGTAGAGGCTGACGATTTCCTTCAGCACCTCACTCGTCGCTTGGTCCCGCGAGGCGTCGCCGAAAATGTCGATGCCGTGCTTGGCCAAGGCCGCCACGTGGTTCTCAAACGGCTTGAACCCGTCGTGCTTTTCCTGACAGTGGCACCGCCAACAACTGACGGAAGCTTGGAGGCGGCGATCGTGCGGATGCGGAACGGTTCCGTCCTGCGCGATGTCGTCGGGGACCGATTTCTGCAACCGGCCGACCAGCTTGTTTCCCTGGCGTTGAAACGCCCACAGCGTCCAGATCAGGCGGCCGTTGTTTCCCTCGG
>CAYWTU010000789.1:0-2486 GCA_964461275.1 uncultured Pirellulales bacterium
ACAAGAATCGCATCATCGCGGAGGACTCCTTTACCTCAACTGAAATGTTCCATCGACACCCCTACCTGCAGACAGGCACTCGTGCCGCCGATTGATTGTACGCATCGACCGCCGGCCGCCAATGGCAAGCTGCGACCGGTACATTTTGCCACGTCTGGGTGGTTGCAAGGCATATCCAACAAACGAACGCCGAAACCGCACGCAGCAGCCCCCCTTGAAAGGCCGCGGTGCGGTTCCGGCGGACGTGGAAGTTACATTCTCTCGGCGATTCCAACCCCTGCGGCGGCTCGCCGCCGCGCCTCAATCAGCGTGATGCTTGTCGCTGTAGTTGATTACGCAGCGTGCGGCACAGTGGTTCACGCGCGACCGAATGGACGGCGCCCGGAAAACTTTCGCAGTTCGCAAGGTTTGTCGATCGTGCAAACTCTGCGCAACCGTCGCGCTGAACGCCTTGGGCCGAAGAATTTTTGCGCGGCCGGTCAGATTCGCTTGACGATATTGCGGCGCGCGGAAAAGATTTGTTTTCTTGCGGTCACGGATGGGGAATTTCCCCGGACGCCGCGGGCAGAGACTTCAGCCCGCGGCGGACCATCTGCGGCACGGATCGCTGCGCTATCGCGACACCCCGTTCGGCGCTCGTGGGCGCGCCGATTGCCAAATCTATGAATGTCGTCGGCCCCGAGCCGACTCGAAACAACGCACGACGTCACTAGGGTCAGGAGAAACATTGTGAGTCATTCCGTTTTGGAAGCGATCAAGATGGGCGTCTGGGATTTTGAGCCATCAGACGTTCCATCGCACCAGTACACGCCCACGATGGCGCTCCCTGGTACGCCGGAGAAAATCGACATTCTGGCCGAACGACTGCGGCAGGGGTTGCCCCTTTGGCACCCCAGCGACCGCATCCGCTACGCCGATGGACTGGCGCTAATCGACAACGACTAGCTCCTCGGCTGGCGACAAATTGCGGCCGCGCGACGCTGCCCTGGTCGCGCGGCCGTTTTTTTGCGCCACTTGAGTCGACGAGGCCGCGGAGCGCCCGCGGACGATTGGCCATGCACATCTTGTTCGTCCATCAGAATTATCCGGCGCAATTCGGACACATTGCGCGTTACTTGGTTGGCGCGCACAAGTTTCAGTGTACGTTTGTCTCTGAACGGCCGGCGGGCGTGGACGGCGGCGTGCGGCGAATTCAATATCAGCTCAAGGGAGGCGCCACCGCGCAGAACCATTACTGCAGCCGCAGTTTTGAGAACTACGTTTGGCACTCGCACGCGGTGTACGAGGCGCTGAAGGCCGCCCCCGACGTGCGGCCCGACCTCGTCGTGGGGCACAGTGGCTTCGGTTCCACGCTGTTTCTGCGCGAGCTGTACGACTGCCCAATTCTCAACTACTTCGAGTATTATTACCGCCCGCACGGCAGCGACATGGACTTCCGCCCCGAATGGCCGCCCCTGGAAATGGACGTCCTCCGGTCGCACGCCCGCAACGCCATGCTGCTGTTGGACCTGCAAAGCTGCAGCGCCGGCTACAGCCCGACCAAGTGGCAGCGCAGCCTGTTTCCGCAGCCGTATCAGCACAAACTGACCACGATTTTCGACGGCGTGGACATGCAGGTCTGGAACCGCGGCTCGCAGGGCGAGAAACCTCCTCGCGCGATCGCCGGCCGCACCATTCCCGACGACGTCAAGGTGGTGACCTACGCCGCGCGCGGCTTCGAGTCGATGCGGGGCTTCGACATCTTCATGCGGGCGGCCAAGCGAATCGCCGCTTTTCGCCGCGACGTATTGTTCGTGTGCGTCGGCAGCGACCGCATTTGTTACGGCGGCGACAATAAGCACATCCAGGCCAAGACCTTTCGCGAGCACGTGCTCGGCCAGGACGACTACGACCTCGAGCGGTTCTACTTCACCGGCATGTTGCCCCCCGAGGAACTGGCTCGGCTGTTTCATATGAGCGATCTGCACATCTATCTCACCGTGCCATTCGTGCTTAGTTGGTCGCTGATGAACGCCCTGGCGTGCGGCTGCCTGGTGCTGGCGTCGGACACGGCGCCGGTGCAAGAAATGATCCGCCACGGGGAGAACGGCCTACTGGCCGAATTCTTCGACGTCGACCGATTTGTCGAATTGGCCCTGGAGGCGCTGGACAATCCCGAACAATATCGTCCGCTGCGCGACCAGGCGCACGCCATGATCCGCGATCAATACTCCTTGGAGCGCGTCTTGCCGCAAATGCTCAAGCTCTACGAGGGCGTCACCGGCCAACTGCCTACGCCGGCGCCGTAACCGCTGGCCCCGGCGAACCACGGCCTCACTTCACGCCGGCCGCGTTCAGCTCAGTTCGGGAAATGCGCTCGAAAACCAGGTGCGCCTGACTCCCTTCGTAGACGATGCCGATGTGCTCTTCGTCGACGCGGCTGAGGCTGGGGTAGCCGAATCCGCGGCCTTCGTCCAACAGCAGCCGCTGCTCGGCGGGCCAGGTTT
>CAYWTU010000790.1:0-2482 GCA_964461275.1 uncultured Pirellulales bacterium
CATGTTGATGCCGCGGGCGCGCCGCGCGGTGTTGATGTAACGATTGAACACGCCGCGATCGTAGGCGGCCACCCCCAGCCAACTGATCATTCCGTAGTGACAAAGATGGGCGTCGACATCGACTCGGTTCATGCCGAACCACCATTCGGAATACAGCGCGCGGAAGTCTGCCGGAACGGGCTCCTTGGCGTGGTCTTGCAAATTGGGAACGTTTTCTTCAATCGGCGGCGTGATTCCCGCATAGTTGGTCAACAGCGGTAGATCGATCCCCAAGTAGCCGGCGTAGCGCATGTACAGGTCGCGGCGATATTTCCACTGCTGCTCCGCCCAGTCGATGTATTGCAAGACGTCTTCACGACGCTGCGGCCCCGTTGCTTCTGACGCCGAGGCGCGGCCCGGCGACGGAAGCCGCGGCGGCTGCACCGCGTCGAACGAATCGCACATCGTGCCGTGCAACCGGTTGTAAGTTTCGATGTCGCCGTAGCGTTCGGCACAGATTGATTGATAATAGCGCACGGCCGAGGGTTCGAAGCCGATCTGCCAGGGCGGATCGTTCGACGTGCAGTACACCGTTTCGTCGTTCATCTGCAGAGCTACGAGCGGTCCGCTGGGGCCCGCATAGGGTGCGATCACCGGCCGCACCGCCTCAAGCCATTCCTTGACCAGGGCGTCAAAGTCGGCGTCCAAGGGCGCCGGCAAGATCGAGGCATCGTAGGTCCAATGGGCCGGTTTACCGTGGTGCCGCAGCGCCGGGGCCGCCGCTCGATTGAACGACGGGCTTACCAGGTCGGGTAGTCCGCCGATGTTCAATTCGGAGTGAATGAACGGGCCGGGCTTGATGATCATCAGCATTCCCAACGACTGGATCAGCTCCAGGTAGTGCGCCAGGTCGCGGCTGTCCTTGGTCTTGCCGGTGAAGTCGTACCAGCGGCGGCCGTTGTCGAACTGCAGGTGATGCCGCCAAGGAATGTAAAACGTGATGGTGTTGACGCCGGCGGCGCGCTGCTTTTCCAGCCGGTCGCGCCAGTGATCGCGGCGATCGCGAAAGTAAGGGTAGTCGGCGGCGATCAAGAAAAACGGCTGGCCGTCCTTATAAAAGCGGCCGTTCTGATATTGGAATTGGCTCATGGGGAAGCAGTTTGAGTTTGGAGGCGGGAAGGCATCTTGCGGTTTTGGGGCGAAGAATTCCCGTGGCAGGCGACGCGCGGCCATCGACTGGTCATTGGCGCTTGACCAGCGACGCCAGAAACGCCCCTTTGACCTTAGGCCCGCACCAAGCGTTGCGAACCGCGTCCAGCAAGAGCACGTCCAAGATACCGCTCTTGCGACGGTGATAGTAGGCCCACAAGGGCCAAAACAACGCGGCCGCGGGCGCGATGGCTGCATATTGTGCGGCAGTGCGCCAACGGGCCGCGGCCAGGACGCCGTTGGCCATGGTTCGCCGCGCCGCAGCCTGAGCCTCGTCGGCGGCAATCGTTGGCGCAACGCGCTGCGGCGGCCCGTTGGCGGTCGTCGGCCATGGCGTTTGGGACATATTCACGCACGACGGTTCGCAACCGTCGACGTACACGTAGACGCGCCGCGTATGGGCGCCGTTGGAATCGTTCGCGTGATACTTTGCGGCCGGCGTGAGCTCGAATTCCGTAAGAAAATTCGGCCAGGCAACCGGTTCCAGCCGCGCAGCCGCCGGCTGCCGCCAGAATTTTCGGGCGAACCTTTGAGCGGCCTGCGCCTCACTGACATTGGCAACCAGATGGCGTGGCTGGCCGCTGGGGACGAGCTCGTTCACCTCAGCGCGCCCCGTCATGTTTTAGTCAGCGACCGGATGCGGCGGCCGCCCCAGAGCATGGCCAGGCCGACGACGAGCAGCATGACACCGGCGCCCAGGTTGACCACCATGGCATGCCAACGGCCGACCGTCCAAAACGTTCCGACGAGCACCAGCGCCGCCAAGACGCTGAAGAACGCCCCCAACATGCGCAGTGATATCGCGTCGCGTTCGCGTTGCTCGGCAAGCGTGTGCGACTGATCGAGTTCGGGCATGGGCATTAAAAAAAACGGTGGAGAGGTGTGGATTCGAGTGAGCTTCCTGCGGCAGGTCAACGTTACGATACATTACGTTCGCTGGGCATCCAAGCCGCAATTACCCCTGACGGGGATGGTAAATGAGTGAAGTTTGGCGACGGCTTCGAGTCGGCGACCGCATGGTGCGCAACAACGACGGTCGTATGGAGCACTATGGCCCCGCGATCAACCACAGCGGAGTTGCGGTCGTTCCATCTTGGCGCCGCGAGGATGAACCGGGCGCCGCAAGGGTCCGTTCGCGGCTGTGCAATGGGCTGCCGGAACGGTATGCTGATGGGTCTTGGTCCGCCGCAGCACATTTGCGTCCGGGCCGTCTATGTTAGGGGACGTAGCTCAATTGGGAGAGCGCGGGCTTTGCAAGCCTGAGGTTGAGGGTTCGAGCCCCTTCGTCTCCACT
>CAYWTU010000791.1:0-2479 GCA_964461275.1 uncultured Pirellulales bacterium
CGCAACAAATCGCCGATTTCCAACTCGCGACCGAGCGCCGGTCCGTCGCCGTTGGCGGCGTTTTCGAACGTTTCCGATTCGTCGCCCACCACCAAGCCGACGGGCATATCGCTGGCAATCACTTTCCACACCGCCGGCGACGTGCGCAAGCGACGCTTTACCCAGGCCAACTGATGCGCGCCCAGGAACGCGGTCTCCGGGCTAGGGGCCTCTTGCCGGTTGCCGGTGTTGGGGCCGCGAAAGCTGCGCTCGTCGAGCAAGATGACATCGACCAGTGGTCCGTAGCCATAAGCGCGGTGAATCTGCCCTGCCCCGCGCGTCGATTCGCGAATGGGCGTGTAGTCGAGCAGCGCCCGTCGGCCGCGGGCCGCCAACTGCGAACAGCTTTTGACCTCGTAACGCCGGTCGCCGTGGAGCATCTCGCCGGGATACCAGTTGTTGGTCGTCTCGTGATCGTCCCACTGCACGTACTGCGGCACAGCGGCGTTGAACCGGCGGACATGGTCATCGAGCAGGTTGTAGCGATACTGTCCGCGGAACTCGTCCAAGGTTTCGGCCACTTTGCTCTTCTCGGGCGTCACCAGATTGCGCCACAGGGCGCCGTCGGCCAGTTTGATCTCGGGAGGAATGGGACCGTCGGCATAGACGTAGTCGCCGCTGTGAATGAAGAAATCGGGGTCGCGGCGAGCAATGACGTCGTACATTTTCAGGCCGCCGCGCTCGACGTCGATGCCCCAGCCCTGGCCACAGGTGTCGCCCGACCAGATGAAGCGGACATCGTGAGGCCGATCGCTGGGCGTCCGCAGCCGTCCGACGACCGGCTCGCTTTTAACGCGCGGGTTAGCCAAGTCGACGAACGTCACGCGGTAGAAAATGGTCTGGCCGGGGGGCAATCCGGTCAGCTCCAACTTGGCCGTGAAGTCGTTCACTTCCAGCGCTGCTGGGCCAAGGGCGAGATGGGCGTCGGCCAGCGCCTCGGTGGTCGACCATTCGACGAGCATCTGTGCTTCGCGGTCGGCGCGGCTCCAGATGACGGCGCTGCGGTGGGTCACGTCGCCGCTGGCCACGCCCATGGAGATGTTGGGGCGGGCGGCATCGCGATAAACGGCGGCCGGCGCATGTCGGGCGGCGATAAGTTGGGGCAGCAGGTAGGCGCCTGCGGCGGACGAGATTGCCTGACGGCGCGAAATTCGGCGGGACATGGCAGCTCTCGTGTTTCGGAAGTTGACATTGGGGACGGCGCGTCGCAGGTGGATGATCATGCTATGCGGCGGTTGTGCCGTTTGCTAGCACTGCTGCCAAAGGGCGGCGGCGACGAGTTCCCTACCGCCGTCAGGCGCTCTTGCAGCCCCCGCGCGCAAAACCAGGGCGCACCCGCGGCGTTTGGGGGCGATTTTCTGGTCTTTACCCAGCGCGCCCTTGTAGGCACAATACCGCCCTTGCCGCCCCGAAAGACGACGAACTGCTCGGTTGCGGCAGACCGTGGCGCAGGTCCGCGGTCGAACAGGCGACGAGCCGGCTTACCCGCAATTTCCTCGCCGCGCACGGAAGTCGCGGCAACCAAACGCAAGGAGTGCGAACTCGTGAAGTACTATCCCTACCTGGCCGTGGTGGCGGTCCTGTGTACAGCGACGACTTGGGTCGGCTCGACCGCGAAAGCCCAGGCCCAGCCCGGCGCCGCGGCGCCACGCGCGGCTGCCGCCCCGTCGGTGGCGGTCGTCGACTTGAACAAGATCTTCAAGGAGCACGCCAAGTTTCAGTCCATGAAAGAGGACATGAAGCGCGACGTGGACCAGGCGGAGAATGAAGTCAAGCTGATGCGGGACGAGATTCAGAAGCTAGCGCAGCAGCTCGAAGACCGCAAGCCCGGCAGTCCGGATTACAAGGAGTTGGAGTCGCAGTTGGCGTCGCGCCAGGCGCAGTTGCAGGCCAAGGTGCAGCTTTTGAAAAAGGACTTCATGCTGCAGGAGGCCAAGATCTATCACCAGATCTATCGTGAGGTGAACGACGAGATTCGTTCCTACGCCGACCGGATGGGGATCACGATGGTCTTGCGGATCAGCGACGACCCGATTGACGAGAACGACCCGCAGGCCGTGCTCGAAGAATTGAAGAAGTCGGTGGTCCACCATCATCCATCGGTCAACATCACGCCGGTGATCTTGAGCGTGATCAATCGCCGCTATGGGGCAGCGCCGGCGCAGCCACAACAGGCCAATGGTCCGCAGCAACCGGCCGGCCGGCCCGCGGCCAATCCGCCCGCCGTGGGCACGCGTCCTGCCGCGCCCGGTCAACCGCGACCGCGCTAACATCGCGGACTTTTCGTCTTGTAGCGCCGGCGGCCGTTTGGCCGCGGGTCGCCGCGACTGGGACCATCGTCCGCCTGCACTGTTACCTGCCATGAAGCCACAGTTCCATCCGCCTGCTGTCCGCCTCCAGCGAACGATCGCCCAAGCCAGTTCCGTCACGGGCTTCGGAT
>CAYWTU010000792.1:0-2476 GCA_964461275.1 uncultured Pirellulales bacterium
GGGGACCACGCTCGGGGGACGCAAGCGCCCCCGAGCCCCCGACCGCGACTCGCCTTGCGCTACGCGACTGCACCGGCTTGGCCGGGGGCTCGGGTCCGCAATTAACGTAGTCGGTCGCGGTCGTCCCGAGAGTCGATGTTCGTTGTGATGTTTCGTCGTGATCGAAACCCCGAACGCGGTCCCGCACTACGCCCCGACGGGGTTCGGCCGCGGAGCGGACAATTCCACAGCCCCGAGTGCACGGCACTCCAAGTACGGCTCCGGCGAAATCGCGCCGCGATCTCCAAGCGCTAACCCAACAGCGCCGCCAACTCCTCGGCCGTCAACTGCTCGGGTTGACGATCCTTGTACCGGCCGCTGTGGCTCGTGCGTCGCCAGGGGACGCGGACGTGCAGCCGCTCGGTGAGCAGCGGCAGCACTTGCTTGAGACCGTTGTCGCCTTCTTCGTCGGTGTCCAAGAGCAGCGTCACCCGCCCGCCGGACACATCGCCCGCCAGCGCTGCAATTCGGGCCACTTGCTCAACGGTAATCGTGTTGGAGCACAACGCTACGGCGGGCTGCCCGAGGTTCAACAAGTTCATGGCATCGTTCGGACCTTCCACAATCGCCAGCCCCGCCCGCAGTTCAGCGGGCCACTCGCGGCCGCGGACCACGTTTTCGCCCCACACCTCCAAACCGCGATGGAACCCTTTCACAAACTGCGTCTTGATCGGTTCGGGTTCGGTGCGGTCGCCTGCCTCCCACAATCTGCGCTTCGTCTCGTATCCCGGGTCGCGCCCGAACCACGTCAAGACGTCACCGGTAGGGGAGTGGTACGGATAGACGAACTTGCCGCGGAGCAGCGACTTGGCCGAGCGAGGCAAAAAGCCGACGCGAAACTGTTGGCACACCTCGGCCGTCAAGAAAGGTCGCCGTCGAAAATAGCCGGCCGCGTCGGGTGGCATGAGGGCCGGGTCGGTGATGAACTGGTCGTCGAGCTGCAAGAGTTCGCGAGCCCGTTCGTTTTCGGATTCTTGCAGCGGCACGTTCCGCTCTTCGCGCTTGGCCGGTTGCTTCATGACCAGCGGTGCCGGATGTTCAACGGGCGGCAGCCCTTCGACGATCGCCTTCAAGTCGGCGGCAATCGCTTTGAACCGGTCACCGCGGGGCCGGCCGCCGGAGTTAGCGCCCGGCTTCATCAAGTCGCAGAGCCCGACAAGATTGCCGCTCTTGCCGCACCCATATTGATGGCAGGCCCACGGCTTGGTCGGGCTCTCGGTTTGAATCGCCAGCGCGCGTGGTCCGGTTTCTTCACTGCGCCCACACGCCAAGAAACAGGCGGCCCGCGTCTCGTCGCCGATCCGCTTGAGTTCCTGCAGCGGCACGCCGTACCACTGGGCCGCTTGCTCCAGCGTGACGCTGGGCAGGAGCTGATCGACGTTGATGTAGCCGGGTTTTCGGGATTCCATGCAAGTGAATTGGGAAGTTTCTGAAAGGGGCGCATGGTACCATCGGGCCGATGCCCCGCGCAACACTTCGTCGCCCGAGAATCAATCGCCACATTAAGCCCCGCGATATTGAGCTTCTGCGGGCGCTCGATTGGGGTCCGAAGACGGCGCGGCAACTGTTGGCACTCTCCGCGACCTGGCAGGAGCCGTTCATTGCCCTGCGGACGATTCGGCAGCGACTCCAGTATCTGGCCGAAGCCCGCATCGTGCGCACTTACTGCTACGCCGGCATTGGCCTCTCGGGACAGGAGCAGTATTACGTCGCTACGCGGACGGCCTATCGACTGCTGTTCGGTCCGGACGAGTCGCCGCCCACCAAGCACTATGCGGCGCCGGTCGGACTGGCCCGTCAGCCGCACACCCGGGCGCTCGCCGACTTCTTGATTCACACCATCGTCGCCGCCCATCGCCAGGGCTTGGCCGTGGAAGGAATCTGCCGCGAGAACTATTTGAAGCTGGATGGAGCAGGGGATTCGATCCGGCCCGACAGCGCCCTAGAAATCGTCACGCCCAGCGGCCTGCGATTGCGGTACTTCATCGAACTCGACTGCGGCACCGAAACGATCCATTCCGACTCGGCCCGTGTCACGATCGCCAAGAAACTCCGCGTTTACGATGCGGTCCGCGACCGGGCCCCTCGGTTCCACGTCCTGTTCGTCTGCACGAGTCAGGCGCGGATGCAGCATATTCTGGAGAGCGTCTCGACCGTGCAGAAGAAACTCGACCGCAAGTTGTTCCTGGCCACCACGCTCTACGATTATCTGGGCAACGGTACTCCGCTCTCCGCGCCGCTGCTGAGCGATCATCATTTCGAGCGGCAGGCATTGATCCCGCCGCAACTGGCGCTGGTCGGTCCCGATTTCTGTTTGCCGGCGCTGGCGGTCGCGTGATACCCTCCGCCGCCTGTCGGTTGTCGGCCGTCTGTCGGCAACGGAGCGGGCCAACCTGTCCGCCCACCTTCTCCGCTCGTCGAGGACCTGGCTGGACCG